>DASRBU010000473.1:0-9205 GCA_035653475.1 Candidatus Dormiibacterota bacterium
GCCCGGATGCTGCCGTCGGGCTGACGCTGGCCCTGGACGGTCACGGTCTGGTTGTTCTGGAGGTCGGACACCTGGCCGTCGACCGTCTTGCGGACGATCACCGAGGGGGCGAAGGTGACCTTGACGCTGGTGTTGCAGCGAGGGTTCTGCACGGTGAAGCCGCTGGGGGTGAGGAGCGAGATGGTCCCGGTCGCCCCGGCCCGGTTGGGGTTGGCGTTGGCGCGTGGCGTCGCCCCGGGGCTGGGGCAGCCGGCGAAGGCGGCCCCGGCGAAGCCCTGGCCGCCCTGACCCTGGCCCAGGCCCGCGACCGTGCTCGAGCTGCGGCTCGCCGCGTGCGCTTGACCGAAGTTGTAGCCGCCGTAGAAGCCGGCCAGGAGGCCGACCAGCACGGCTAGCCCGGCGATCACGACCTTGACGTTCAACGCATCCTCCTCCCGTGTCGGTTCGGTTCCCTCACTCGTAGCGAAGCGCCTCGATGGGGTTGAGGCGGGCCGCCCGGTTGGCCGGGTAGATGCCGAAGAAGAGGCCGATGCCCACCGAGACCCCGAAGGCCAGCAGCACCGAGGGCAGGGAGACCACCGTGGTCATGCCCGTGACCAGGCGGGGCAGCACCGCCGCCCCCAGCGCGCCGGCGACGATCCCCAGCACCCCGCCCACCGCCGACAGGAACATCGACTCGATCAGGAACTGCAGCAGCACGTCGCTGCGGCGGGCACCGATCGCCTTGCGGATCCCGATCTCCCGGGTCCGCTCGGTCACGGTGACCAGCATGATGTTCATGATCCCGATGCCGCCCACCACCAGGGAGATGGCGGCGATGGCGCCCAGCAGGACGGTGAGGGTCTGGGTGGTCTGCGAGGCCGTGTTCAGGATGTCGGCCTGGTTGAGCACCTGGAAGTCGGCCTGGGTGGGGTCGCTGATGTGATGGGTCTCGAGCAGGGTGTCGGTGACCTCGGTCTGGGCGGCCTGCATCGCCTGCTGGCTTCGGGCCTCGACGTAGATCTGCTGCACATTGGTGTTGCGGCCACCGAGGAGGTAGGCCCAGGCCGAGGTGATGGGGACGGCCACGAAGTCGTCCTGGTTGGTGAAGCCCGAGGTCCCCTTGGGGGCCAGCACCCCGATCACCTGGAAGGCCTGGCGGTTGACGAAGATCGACTGCCCGATCGGGTCCTGGCCGTTGGGGAAGAGGTTCTGGGCCACCGTCGCCCCCAGCACCACCACCTTGGCGTCGGCCGCCACCTGGTTGGCGGTGAAGAACTGGCCCTCGGCCACCTGGTAGTTGCGCACCGAGGGGAAGTCCTGGGTGGTGCCGGTGAGGCTGGTGGCCCAGTTCTGGTCCCCGTAGGTGATCTGGGCCCGCCCCTGGGTGTTGGGGATGGCCGCGACCACGTCGGGCGCGTTCTGGCGGTTCTGGAGCGCCTGGACGTCGGCCATGGTCAGGCTGGAGGCGGAGCCGAAGCCCTGCTGGACGCCGCCCGAGGTGGCGCTCCCGGGGAAGACCACGATCAGGTTCGAGCCCAGGGCCTGGATCTGCCGCTGCACGGCGGCGCTGGTGCCGTTGCCGACCGCCACCAGCAGGATCACGGCCCCCACCCCGATCAGGATGCCGAGCATGGTCAGGCCCGAGCGCAGCCGGTTGGCGGCCAGCCCGCTCCAGGCGACCCGCAACGCCTCCAGGACGCTCACCGCCAGCCCCCGTCGGGAACCCGGGCCGCGGCCGGGGAACGCTCGTCGGCCACCACCAGGCCGTCGCGGAGCCTGACCACCCGCTGGGCGTAGGCAGCGATGTCGGGCTCGTGGGTGATGAGGATCACGGTGCGTCCCTCACGGTTCAGCTCCACGAACAGCCGCATGATGTCGCGGCTGGACTCGGTGTCCAGGTTGCCGGTGGGCTCGTCGGCGAGCAGGATGGCCGGATCGGTGATCAGGGCCCGGGCGATGGCCACCCGCTGCTGCTGGCCGCCGGACAGCTCGGAGGGCTGGTGCTGGGCGCGATCCCCGAGCCCGACCGCCTCCAGCGCGGCCAGGGCTCGGGCCCGACGCTCCCGCCGCATCCCGGAGTAGATCAGCGGCATCTCCACGTTGTGGACCGCGCTCATCCTGGGGATGAGGTTGAAGGACTGGAAGACGAAGCCGACCAGGCGGTTGCGGACCAGGGCCAGCCGGTTGTCGTCCAGCTCGGCCACGTCGATGCCCTGGAGCACGTAGCGCCCGCTGGTGGGAACGTCCAGGCAGCCCAGGATGTGCATCAGGGTGCTCTTCCCCGACCCCGAGGCCCCGATGATGGCCACGAACTCGCCCTCGTCCACGTGCAGGTCGATCCCGCGCAGGGCGTGCACCTCCACCTTGCCCATGCGGTACACCTTGGTCACGCCCTCGAGCGTGATCATCCCCGCCCCAGGACGCCGAGGCCGCCCAGGCCGCCGAAGCCACGCCGGGCGCCGCCCGCGCCGCCGCCCGAGGTGCCGCCCAGCTGGGCCGTCGGCAGCACCACCTGCTCGCCGGGTCTGAGGTCACCCTTCACCTCGGTGACGGTGTCGCCGACCAGGCCCTCCTCCACCTCCACCGGCGTCACCTTGCCCTGGCGGTAGACGTCGACCACGGTCGTGCCCCCCTGGTTGCGGATGGCCAGGTTGGGCACGTTGAGCGCGTTCTGGACCTGTTGCACGATCACGCTGGCGTTGGCGGTCATCCCCGAGCGGAGTCGGGGGTCGCTCTGGAGCAGGTTGAAGGTGGCCAGGTAGTTGACCACGCTGGAGACCACCTGGGCGACCGGGCTGACGCTGAGCAGGGTGCCGGTGATGGTCAGGTTGGGAACGGCGGGGAAGGTGATCGAGGCCTGCTGGCCCGGCTGCAGCTTGGCGGCGTCCACCTCGGCGAAGGGAACCACGGCCTGGAAGCCGGAGGTGTCGGCGATGGTGATGAAGGCGTTCGAGCCGCCCGAGCCGGAGCCCCCCGACGAGGTCGTGGAGCCGGAGGCGCCGGAGGCAGAACCCGCCCCGCCGGCGGAGGCGCCGCCGGACGAGGAGCCCGACGAGGCGCTCCCTCCACCCGCCGCCTGAGCGGCGCCCGAGCCGGCGCCGACGGTCTGACCAACCGAACCGTTGACCTGGGTCACCACCCCGGAGATGGGGGCGGTGAGGGTGGTGGCGTTCAGGTTCTGCTGGGCGGTGTCGACCTGAGCCTGGGCGGCCAGGAGCTGGGCCTGGGCCGAGGCCACCGAGCCGGGCTTGGCCTGGGTGGCGACGTTGAGCGCGTCCTGGGCGCTGGTGATGCTCTGCCGGGCCTGGTCCAGCCGCTGCTGGCCGCTGAGGGCGTCGGACTGCTGCTTCTCCTGGGCGCCGGTCAGCGCCTGCTGGTCGCTCGGGCACCTGGTGGCGTTGGCGGAGGCGGTGCCGCACCCGTCGGCGGTGTACTGCGCCTGCGCCTGCTGGACCGCCTGGGCGTCCTGCTGGTTGGTCAGGTTCACCGCGGCGGCGGTGTCGTTGTAGGACTGTTGGGCGGCGGCAAGGTTGTGCTGGAGCTGGGCCAGCTGGGCCGGCGAGGCCGGGTTCTCCGCCGCCTGCAGGTTGGCCTGGGCGCTCTGGAGCTGGGCCTGGGCCTGCTGGAGGGCCACCTGCTCCGGGGTCGGGTCGACCCTGGCCAGGACCTGCCCAGCCTGGACCTGGTCGCCGACCTTGACGTCCACCTCGGTCAGCGTGCCTCCGACCTTGAAGTTGACGCCGGCCTGGTTGACGGGCTGGATCGAGCCGGTTCCGGTGACGGTGGCGGTCACCGTCCCCTCCGAGACCGGGACCAGCCTCCCCGGCACCTGTGTGCTGGCGGTGGGAAAGAAGACGTCCTTCGCCGTCACCGCGGCCAGCGCCAGCACCACCACCACCAGCACCACCAGCAGGGTTCGCGGGCTGCGGAGCCGGTCGAAACGCCTGGAGGGCTGGGGGAGCACCTGAACGTTGCGGATCACGGGTCAGCCTCCATCGCGAGAAGGTGGGGAGGGGTCGAGTGGAGTCGGTCCGGCCCGGCGGAGGGCGGCCGGCCCCCGGCCCTGCCTTCGATCGGCCCTCGGGCCCACGGCAGCGCGGTCGCCAGCGGCCCTCACCCGTCCAGCTCCTCGAGGCTCCAGCCGGTGGCCGAGCCGAGACGGGTGAGCACGGCCAGGCCGAGCGCGCCCACCAGGAGCAGGCCCAGGAGGGCCCAGCCCAGGACCGGGACCAATCCCAGATCGAAGAAGGCGAGCAGGGCCACCGTGGCCGTGGCCAACGGTGGGGCGGGGCCCAGACGCACGCACAGCCAGCGGCCGAAGGCCAGCGCCAGGCAGGACAGGCCGAAGAGCATGCCCAGGGCGGTCAGACCCCACACGAAGGCCACCCCCCAGGCCAACACGAACGAGGTCCACATGAGCACGGTCGCGGCCAGGGCCAGCAGCAGCGCCGCCACGCCGGCGACGACGACCGAGGGCAAGCCGGCCCTGGCCATGCGCTCGACGGCGCGCCGGGCGCGGGCGGGGACCGCGACCAGCACCGCCAGCGCCAGCAGGACGGCGCCGGCCCCCACGCTCAGGAACCACCAGAAGGTGTACAGGCCACCCACCGGGCCGAGCCGGGGGAAGAGCAGGCCGCGCAGCCCCGGTCCGAAGGGCAGCATGGGCCGTGGCTCGGGCCGGAAGGGCACGCGGCGCACGGGCAGCGGATGGGGGAAGAACGAGCGCAGGGCGGTCGAGTCGATCCAGGCCAGCAGCACCGCCAGGGCCACCAGCCCGCCGGCCAGACCGATCCACCGCCATCGCGCCACGGCTCAGAGCAGCCCGGGTCCCAGCCTGGCGGCCAGCAACGACAGGTGGTAGAGGGTGACCACCACCAGCAGCCCCGAGACCAGCAGGAGGAAGACGTCGCCGGGCGGGACCGCCGGCAGCGACGAGAGCCCGATCCCCCAGCCGGCCAGGGCGCCCACGTCCGAGGCCGCGCGCTGCACCAGGCGGGCCAGCCCCCGGGGGCCGGAGAGGTACCAGACCACCAGCGCGAACAGGACCAGCTCCACGACGAGCGGGCTCCAGAGCCGAAACGGCCCGATCCGCTCCGCCCGGACGCGCGCCAGCACCCCGGGCACCAGGTCCGGGGAGGGATCGGGAGGGCAGATCGCGTAGAGCCGGGGGGGAAGGCTGCACGCCTCCCGGTGATGGGCCCGGCAGGCGGCGCAGCCCGCCAGGTGGGCGCGCACCGCCTCCGCCTGGGCCTTGGGAAGGTCGCCGTCGACCAGGGCCTCCAGCCGGGCCCTCGCCTCGGCGCACCCCGGTCCGTACGCGGACGGCTCGGGTGAGGCTCCCACGGGCATCATCTCTCCTCCTCGTCCACGAGCACCCTCCGCAGCACCGCACGGGCGCGGTGGAGCCGGGACTTGACCGCGCTCGGGCCGAGGCCCAGAGCCGCCGCGACCTGGTCCAGGGGGAGTCCGACGTAGTAGTGGAGCAGGAGGGGGAGACGCAGCTCCCGGCTCAGGTCGGCCAGCGCCCGCTCCAGGGGCGAGACGTCCTCGGGGGAGGCCGCCGGGGTGGTGCGCGGCAGCTCGACGGTCGGCGCCGGCCGCCGGCGCCGGTAGGTGGCGGCCACGTTGGCGGCCAGACGCCAGAACCAGGGCTCGAAGGGCCGCTCGGTGTCGAAGCGATCCAGGTTGCGGTAGAGCCGGACGAACACCTCCTGGGCCAGGTCCTGGGCCTCGTCCGGGTCCCGCAGGAGCTGGTAGGCGAAGCCGTACACCCGCCGCTGGTAGCGACGGACCAGCGTCTCGAAGGCGCGGAGGTCGCCCCCGCGCGCGGCCCGGGCCAGCTCGCGCGGCTCGCCGACCCCGGCCGGATGCAGGCGGAGCACGCCCGCCGTCCGTTCCTCCTGCACGCCAGGAATTACAAGGCCGGATCGGCCCCGGTTGCGCTCCGGCTGTTAAGACTTTGTAAGGACCGATCCTCCCGGGACGGTCCGGAATGTCCCGGTTCGTGCCCCCGCCCTCCCGGTTCCCTCCCGCCGGAGTGGCGGCGTCCCGCTCGGGTGGAGCCTCGCCTGGCCACCCCCGCCCCGGCCGCCTCCAGCCCGACGCCGGGCCGGCGCCGGACGAGGGGTGGACGCGCGGGGCACCGAAGGCGCCTCCGCCCTCCCGGCGGGGCCGCGGAGGAGACGCGGAGCGAGGGGACCACCGGGCACCGCGGGGATGGGTCGCAGGGGAGCACCGACCATGCCCGCCCCGAGGCCTGACGCCAACGGCACCGCGACCGTCGAGGGCGGAACGGCCACCCCGACCTTCGCGCACCGCCTGCGCCACCCCATCGAGGCCGTGTGGGCGGCCATCACCGATCCCGAGCAGCGCACCCGCTGGCTCGGTCCGGCGGTCATCGACCCCCGCCCGGAGGCGTCGTCGAGACCGACCCCGGCGGCCCTCCCGTCCCCCACGAGGCCAGGTACGTGAGCGGCCGGATCCTGGTCTGGGAGCCGCCCCACGTGTTCGAGCACGGGTGCTACCAGGCGATCGTCGGGCACGGCGTCGTGCGCTACGAGCCGGTCGCCGACGGGGAGGAGACCGTGCTCACCTTCACCCACCGCGACCTCGGCCCGCGCGACGCCAGCGGGTTCGTCCCCGGGACCCACGCCTACCTCGACCGCCTCGCCGCCCACCTGGTCGGGTCCGACCTGCCCGACCGGGGCGAACGCCACGCCGAGGTCGAGCCCGCCTATCGCTGAGGACAGGCGCCGGCCATCCGCGGCCGGCGTCGCGGCTCAGATCGGCGGCCAGCGGAGGCGGGCGTAGAGCTCCAGCGCCGGCGCCAGCACCTGGTTCAGGCGGTCGGTGAAGACCAGCACGCCCATGGCCACCAGGAGCAGGCCGCCGGCCGTGTCGACGGCGGTCGCGTGCCGGCGCAGCCAGAGGCCGAGGGAGCGGAAGCGCTCCAGGCACACGGCCGCGGCCAGGAAGGGGAGGCCCAGGCCCAGCGAGTAGAGGAGCAGCAGCGAGGCGCCGGCGAGCGCCGTGGCCTGGGTCACGGCCAGGGAGAGGATGGCCGCCAGCACCGGCCCCACGCAGGGGGTCCAGCCCACGGCGAAGGCCACCCCCAGCAGCAGCGCCCCCGAGGGCCCGGGACGGACGTGCTCCAGCAGGGGCCGCCCCTCGCGCAGCAGCAACGGCACCCGGATCAGGCCCATCACCAGCAGCCCCAGGAGCACGATCAGGGCCCCCGCCACCCGCTCCAGCAGCAGCCGGTGGCCGGCGAGCAGGGTCCCCAGGCCGGAGGCCCCCGCCCCCAGGGCGGTGAAGACCAGCGAGAAGCCGAGGACGAAGAGGGCGGCGGCGCCCAGGGCGCGGCCGCGCCCGGCGCCGACCCCGGACAGGTAGCCGAGATAGCCGGGCACCAGGGGCAGGGTGCAGGGCGAGCTGAACGACAGCACCCCGGCGGCCACGGCGAGCAGGGCCAGCAGGACGGGAGCCTGGTGGTCCACCGAGGTGAGCCTACCAGGCGCGGGTACCGGGGACCAGGGCAGGGCGCATCCGCCCTTGGCGGCAGGAGTCGTGCCGGCTATGCTCGGCGACGGAGTGTTCACCCTCCATTTCCACCCCGAGGCCGACCGCAAGGAGCTGGTAGGGGCTGCGGAGGAGTACCGGGCGATCTGGGACGCGGACGGCGACCGGCTGGTCGAGGCCCTCACCCAGATCTCCGGCCTCGACTTCAAAGGGGGGTTCCTCCACGCCCTGGTCCACGCCGGGGACACCACCACCTTCCCGCTCCTCTTCAAGGCGGATCTGACCCGCCCGCTCAAGCAGGCGGCGCTCAGCCGCCACCTGGCCCGACGGCTGCTCGCCGACCACGGCCTGGACGGCCCCAAGAAGCAGGAGCGCGCGGAGTTCGCCAGCCACGCCAACGTGAACCTGATCTTGCTCGACGCCTGGCACCAGGTCTGGGGGGAGGCCTTCGCCCGCGACGCCATCGCCGCCGAGTCCCAGGCCGCCCCGGTCCTGCGGCGGGCCTGGCAGCTGGTGCTCACCCTCGGCCCACGGGGCCGTCAGCGACAGCTCCTGGCCCTGACCAGGCCGCGCCGCCAGCCCCTGCCCCGGCCCAAGCTCCAGGTGAGCCTCAAGCTCCAGCGCTGAGGCCCGGGGGCGCGAGCGGCCGACCGGGACCGGTCGGCGGGTGCACGCCTACAATCTGGCCGTGGCGGAGGGCTGGATCGAGCGAGGTGGGGTGCGGCTGCACTTCATCGAGTGGCGGCCGCCCCGGGCGTCCGCCTGGCCGCCGCTCCTGCTCCTGCACGGGCTGAGCTCGAACGCCCGCATCTGGGAGCGGGTCGCCCTCCGGCTGCCCGACCTCCACCTGGTGGCGCTCGACCAGCGCAGCCACGGCCTCTCCGATCGTCCCCCGGACGGCTACACGGAGACGGAGCTGGGCGAGGACCTGGCCCGGCTGATCCAGGAGCTGGGGCTGGGCCGACCCTTGCTGGTGGGCCATTCCTGGGGGGCCACGGTGGCGCTGACCTTCGCCGCCGCCCGGCCCGACCTCGCCGCCGGCCTGGTGATGGTGGACGGCCCCCTGGGCGCCCTGCACGATCGGATGCCCTGGGAGGAGGCGGCCACGCGGCTGCAGCCGCCGCTGCCACACTACCGCGACCTGGCCGAGGCGGTGGCCGCCCAGCGCTCGGCGCTGGGCGACGCCTGGGGCGAAGACCTGCTGGGGTTCGTCCGGGCGGGCCTGGTGGAGCGGCCCGACGGCCTGGTCCCCACCCTGAGCCCCTCGGTTCGCGAACAGGTCGTGCGCCGGCTCTACCACCTCCGGCCCGAGCCGCTGTTCGCCCGGGTCGAGGGGCCGCTGCTTCTGGGCCTGGCCGAACGGCCCTGGCCGACGGCTCCGTCCTCGTTCCTCGAATGGCGGCGACGTTCCGCGGAGCGGGTGGAGGAGCTACGGCCCGACGCCCGGCTGCGCTGGTACGACTCGCCCCACGACATCCCCCTGGTGCGTCCGGAGGAGCTGGCCCTGGACCTGGAACGCACGGCCGTGGCCGCCGCCTTCTGGTCGCTGGCCCGGGAGGCGGCGACGCTGCCGCGGGCCGAGCGCCTCTGGCGTCGCCGGGTCCACACCGGCGAGGGTGGCTGGGAGGCCAGGGACCTCCTGGCCCACCTCTCCAGCACCCAGGCGGCGCTGGCGGCGGTGGTGGCGACCGCGGACGGGGAGGGG
>DASRBU010000474.1:0-15532 GCA_035653475.1 Candidatus Dormiibacterota bacterium
GGAGGGCGCTCAGTCGCGGTAGCGGTAGACGATGCGACCGCGCGTGAGGTCGTACGGCGACAGCTCGACGCGGATGCGATCGCCCGGGGTGATCCGGATGAAGTAGCGACGCATCCGGCCCGCGGCGTAGGCGATCAGCCGGTGGCCGTTGTCCAGCTCCACCTCGAACATGGCGTTGGGCAACGCCTGGGTCACGGTGGCGTCGAGGACGACCGCCTCTTCCTTCTGGACCTCGCCCTCTCCGTTGGGGTGGCGGGCGCGCGTGGTGTGGCGGCGTGGCCGCCGGTGGGGAGTGGAACTCTTCGCCAATACGGCTAAGAGTCTACCCGTCGCGAGGGGGGGAGCTCACCGCCCGACCTCGGCCGGGCCGGCGCACGAGGCCCGCGTCCCGGCTCAGACGAGCCCCCTCATCCCGTCGACGCCGGCCGCGAGAGATAGCGCCCCCGGCCCGGGTCGTAGGCCGCCGGCCGGGTGTGCTCCGCGAACCGGCTCTTCCCCTCCCAGGACGGGAAGGCGCGGGCCAGGGCGGCGTCGCCCCGGATCCGGACCAGGCCACGGGAGAGGGCGTCCGCGAGCCGGACCTCCCCAGGAAGGCTCGGGTCATCGTCTCCAGGTCGGCGCTGACCTCCAGGTCCTCGGCCAGCCCCGGGTTGGGGAAGCAGACCTCGGGCTGCTCGCGGCTGAGCAGCAGCCAGTAGCTCCGCGGCTGGGCATGGAAGCTGAGCTTGACCACCACCCGCCGCTCCGGCAGCCGGTACCGCTCCAGACGGGTGAAGATGGCCCAGGCCAGGGCCTCGGCGTCCAGGTGGCGGTGCTCCGGCTCCAGCCAGCGCTGGCCCCAGGTGCCGAGGCCGATCACCACCTCGCCCAGGGCCAGACCGGCCTCGGTCAGACGGTAGGGCGACCGCCGCCCGCGGGGGTTGGGCCGACGCCCCACGACCCCCACCCGCTCCAGGTGCCGCAGGCGTTGCCGGAGCACGCTGGGCGAGATGCGATCCGCGGCGGAGCTGGTTGAAGCGCCCGTGCCCGGCCAGCAGCTCCCTGATCAGGAGGGGCGTCCAGCGCTCGGCGAAGATCTCGGCCGCCCGCGCCACGGGGCAGAAGTGACCGTATCCGTGCACGCCACCAGTGTGGCCGGCGGGCGCCGCCGGGCAAGTTCGAAATGCGAACCTCGCGCCCGACGGGAGCGTTCCGGTTGCCCGGCGGGGCCATCCGTCCTACCCTCGCCCTGGCGGGATGGTGGCCGGGATCACGTTCTCGCAGGACCGCTACTGGTGGTGGGACGGGACCGACTGGCGGCCGACCCTGGGGACGCCGGCGGGCCGGCGGCGGCCCCCACGGGACTGGCGCCGCCACCTGCCCGGGTTCCGGAGCGGGTCCCCCTGGAGGATGGGCGTGGCCTCGCTCGGCTATCTCGGCTTCACCGCCGCCGAGCTGGCGGCCCTGGCCCGCCTGGACCTCCTGCGTCTCGTCTCCAACCTGGCCACGGCCTGGCTGATCCTGGTCTGCGCCAACGTCGGGGACCTCCAGCGGCGGGGTCGCTGGCGGGGCCGCTGGGGCTTCCTGGCCGTCGGCCTCTTCCTGCTCGGCTTCCTGTTCTCCCTTCCCGCCGACCTCGCCGGGCTCCTCGGCGCCTGCTCGGGCGCCCCGGATCTGTGTCGGGCGGCAGCTCTGGACCCGCTCGACCTCTACCTCCGGCTGCTGCCCTACCTCCTGCCGCTGGTCGTCCTGTACCTGGCTCCAGCCATCGTCGCCGTGCTGCGCAACCCTCGCGACCGCTGGCTGGCGGTGGCCGTCGACCTCACCCTGGGGCCGACGGCGCTGGGCTGGGTGGTGGCCCTGGTCCTCGCCCTGGGGCCGCCCCCCAATCCCCGGCCGGTGCCCATGAGCGAGGATCGTGGCTGGTGGTGGGACGGGTCGGCCTGGATCAGCTCCGAGCTGGCCACCCCGCCCGGCGCCCGGCGCTCGACCGACGGCGCCGACTGGTGGGACGGCACCCGCTGGCGCTCCCTGCCCGCCTCCGATTCCGAGCGGCCCGGGCCGGCGGGGGAGCCAGCTCGGGCCATCTCGCCCGCCCCGCCGGGGACGGGCTGAACGGCGCCCCGGTCCCGCCCTCGGCGGACGGGCCTCAGTTCGGGGAGGGCGGCCGCGTGGGCGGCGTCCCCAGACGGCCCAGGCGGCTCATGCGGGCCAGCTCCCCGGCCAGCAGTGCCTCGGCCAGAGCCGGATCGCCGGTCTCCAGCAGGCGCTGACGCTGGGGCAGCTCGGACTGGAGCACCGAGCCCGCCAGCCAGACCGTGCGTCGGTTTGGCCGGTCGACCAGCTCGGGGCCGACCTCCACCCCGTAGGCGCGCAGGTAGCGCGCCAGCAGACCGGCCAAGCGCGGGCTCTGGCTCGGGGGCGGATCGGGGAGGCGTTGGATCCGGCCGACCAGGTAGGGACGGCTGGCCGGGTCGATCGAGAGCAGCCGGAACCTGATCACCCCCCGGACCAGGACGTGGAAGCGGCCGCCGGGCAGCGGCGTCACCCGCTCCAGCGCGGCGATGGTGCCCACCTGGTGCAGCTCCCGCGCCCGACCCGGCCCCACCTCGCTGCCCAGCCGGATGAGCACCACCCCGAAGTCGCGGCCCTCGGCGATCAGGAGGCGGTAGCGCTCCTCGAAGACGTGGAGGGACTGCACCCCGCCGGGGAAGAGGACCGCGTGCAGCGGGAAGAGCGGGATCGGCTCGGGGTCAGCGATGTGGGCGCTCGCCCCCTTCCGCCGCCCCGGCCGCCGTCCGCCACCCGCTCCCGGGGCGCGGGCGGCGAGGGGCGGGTGCCGTCGCCCGCCACCGCTCGATCCAGCTCCCCGCCACCTCCGGCGCCCGCGAGCCGTCGCCCAGCTCGCTCACCGCCCGCTCGACCCGCCGGGTGAAGCTCCGCGGGGTCTCGCCCGGCTCCGGGTACAGCGGCCTGCCCACGCGCACCTGGACCGGTGCCGGCAAGGGGATCCGGCGGCCCTTGGGCATCACCCGGTGGGTACCCCGGACGTGGATGGGGAGCACGGGCGCCCGCGTCTCCCCGGCCAGGTGGCCCACACCCGGTTTGAACTCCTGCAGCCGCCCGTCCGGAGACCGGGTCCCCTCCGGGTAGATGAGCAGGTGCCAGCCGGAACGCAGCAGCCGGCCGGAGCTGTGGAGCACGCCCCGGGCGCCGCCCGAGCGGGCGAAGGGGAAGGTGTTCAACCAGAAGCTGACCAGTCGGCCCAGCCACGGACGCCGGTACCAGTAGTCGGCCGCGGCCCCGATCACCGTCCGTTCCCGGACCCGGCCCGGCAACGCCGCCAGCAGGACGTGCGTGTCCGCGTGGCTGACGTGGTTGGAGACCAAGATCATCGACCGATCCGGGTTCCGCAACCATTCCTCCCCCTCCACCTGGGGCCGGGTCATGAGCCTGGTGAAGGGCAGCCACAGGCCCTCCTGCACCAGCCGGCGCAGGATGCGCACCGGCTCGGCCCGGGACCATTCGAGGTCCGTGGGCTCGGGGATCGCCGCCGGCTCCGGCCACCGCGGCCGCACCTCGCCCCAGCGCCAGCCGCGGCGGAGCAGCTCCAGGTCGCGGAGGAGCTCGAACCTCATCGCACGTCGGCCAGCATCAAGGGCGGGAAGCGGAGATGGGTGATGCTGGGATGACGTCCCACCGTCTGCTCCGCCATCTCCAGGGCGTCGGCCAGCGTGCTGGCGCACTTGAAGCCGAGGTGGTGCACGGTCTCGCGCTCTCCGCCCACCACGATCACGTCTCCCACGTACTCCATGGCGTGTGCGGCCCAGTACCAGGCGTAGAAGGGGTGCACCCCATGGTACGCATGCGAGCGCCGGTAGAGCTGCCGGTACCAGGCGTCCTCGGCGAAGCAACGCTCGTACCTGGCCTCGATCTCGGCGGGGTCGGTGGTGTCGGCCAGGACCTCGTCGTAGAAGTCGATGTAGCTGGGGTGCTGGACCGAGTCGAACTCGTAGCGACAGGGATGGAACAGGATCACCACACCCCCCTGCCGCACCACCGGCCGGCCCCGGTAGAGGTTGAAGAGGTAGCCCAGGCCCATGCACACCACCAGCACCGGGTTCATGCTGGCGTTGACGTTGTACGGCCCCAGATAGGGCACGCCGAAGGTGACGATGTCGGTCTGCCCCTCCACCTCGACCAGCATCTGCCGCTCCACCGCGGCCAGGGTTCGCTCGTGGACGGCGTCGACCTGGCCGGCGTGCACCGCGGTCAGGCCGTAGGGGGCGCGCATGGAGTGGAAGGCGGCGCGCTTGACGCCCGGCGGTGCCAGATCGGTGAGCTGCTTGAGGGCGAGGTAGGCGGCCTGATCCGTCGCCGTCCAGTCCGTCTCCCGCTTCTGCATGAAGTTGACCAGGGAGGGAAAGCAGTGGTTGTTGACCGCGGTCTCGATGTGGAAGCAGCGAACCGCGTCCTCGATCAGCTGCCCCTGGCGCACGCAGGCCTGGTGGAGCGCGGAGTCGGGCGGGTGCATGTAGGAGCGCGAATGACGCAGGGTGTGCACGGTGTGGTGGGCACGGATGCTGCGGTAGCTGCCCAGACCGGTGGCCAGGGACTTGTGGCCGCCGTCCATGGGCACCAGCGTGAGATTGACGTAGATCAAGAGGTCGGACTCCGCCGCCCGCCGGTTCAACGTCACCTCCTCGCCCCTGGCGGTCGTGCCCAGGAACACGTTGCCCTCCGGGTCCTCGGCGTCGTGGTTGTAGAGGCGGTCCGGGTAGAAGGTGGTGAAGACGCGGTCGCCGACCACGTGCCGGATCTCCTCAGCGGTCATCCGGCGGTGCAGGGAGTTGGCGACGATGAGATGGACGTCCTCCACCCCCGCCGTCGCCGCCAGCTCGATCACCTCCTCGAGCACCAGCTGACGGATGTCCGGCTGCACCATGGGCGGCAGGGGCAGCGAGAGGTCGTCGAAGGCGATGGTCAGCCGCATGCCCGGTCGTAGCAGGGCCTTCAGGGGATCGTCCTCGAGGGGATGCGCCAGCGCCCGGCGGATGGCCCGCTCCGGGTGCGCGATCGGGGGCAACGGGTCCGGTGGGTACACGACCCGGGTCCCGAGCGGCAGCCGCTCCAGGCGCACGCCCTCTCCGAAGTGGAACAGAGTGGGCGGGGTATTGCGGTCGACTTCGATGACGGCACCAGGTCTACCCATTCGGCGTCTCGGCTCTCCAAGTCTCGCAGATCGGGGGAGCCCGTCACCGGCGGCGCCCGGCCCTCCGGCCGGGGCGGCCCGAGGGCGCGCGGGCGATCCCATCCATCACCATCCCCGGCGGCGCTCAATCCGGACGCAGGGGCCGCAGGTCGAAGGCGACCTTCACCGCGCCCAGGCGTCCCGCGGCCTGGGCGTAGGCAACCGCCTGCCGGTACTCGCCCAGGGGGAAGAGGGGTCCGGTCAGGCGCTCCAGCTCCAGCTCGGGCGCGAGCTCCAGGGCGAGGTCGAAGCTCCGGCGTCCGTCCCGCTCGGTGCCGTAGGCGTAGGAACCGGTCACGCTCAGCTCCCGCTGCCAGATCGGCCCCCAGTCCACCTGCTCGCGTCCCGGCATCCCCACGCAGAGGATGCGGCCACCGGCCCGGGTGAAGCGGGCCGCCTGGTCGAGGCCGGGCCCGCTGCCCGTGCACTCGAAGGTCAGGTCGACCCCGCCCAGCAGCAGCGGCCGGTCGGGGTCGCCCAAGCGGCGCGCGCCCGTGGCGAAGCGAAGGCGCTGGAAGAGCTGGTCCGGGGCCACCACCTGGTCGGCGCCCAGCCGCAACGCGTGCTCCCGTTGGACGGGGTGCTTGGCCACGCAGATCAGGCGCCGGGGCGGCGTGAGCCGGCGGACGGCGGCCACGGTCAGCAGGCCGATGGTGCCGGCGCCCTGCACCACCACCACCTCGTCGGGGCCGGCCCCACCCTGCAGAGCGGCGTGGACGCAGCAGGCCAGGGGCTCGATCAGCACCGCCGCCTCGTCGGGCAGCCCGGGCGGGACCCGGTGGAGCTGGCTCTCGTGGGCGACCAGCACCTCGCCCCAGCCGCCGCCGGTGTCGGCGCAGTAGCCGATCTGCAGCCCGGCCCCCACCGCGCCCTCGGTCACCCGCTCGCAGCGGCCGGCCATCCCTCCGGCACAGGCCCGGCAGACCGGGCTCAGACCCCGCGCCCGGCACCCCAGGGCGGGCTCGACCACGACCCTGGTGCCGTCCTCCAGCACCCCCACCACCTCGTGGCCGGGCACGAACGGATAGCTGGTCAGCGCATCCAGGTAGCGCGAGGCCTGCCCGGTGATGGCCGAGAGGTCGGAGCCGCAGATCCCGCTCAGGCTGGGCCGAACCCGCACCCACCCCGGCCCGGGCAGGCGGGGCTCCTCCACGTCCCCGAGGTGCAGCATGGAGAGGTCCCCGGCCACCACCGCCGGATGCCCCCGGCTGGCCCTCACCAGGGCGTAGGCCGGCAGCGAGCGGACGAACTGGACCGCGAGCACCTCAGCCGCCGTGCGCCCCGGCGCGGCCCCCGGATCGCCCCGACCCCGCCCCGACCCCGCTGGGCCGGCAGGGCCGGTCCCATCCCCTCATGGCCACGCTGGCTCCAGGTCGCCGGACCCGCGCAGGTCCGGTAGGGGGGGACGCCAGTTGCCGGGCGCCATCTCCCACCGTTCCACCCGCCACCCGCGCTGATCGGCAACCTGGGAGAGCCGGGCGTCGGGGTTGACCACGACCGGGAGGCCGACCGTCTCCAGCATGGGCAGGTCGGAGATGGCGTCGGCGTAGGCGAAGCTCGCCCCCAGGTCGAGGCCGTGACGGTCGGCGTACGCCTGCAGCAAGGTGGCCCGTGCCTCGCCCGCGGCGGGCGGGGACTCGAGGTCGCCGGTCAGGCGGCCGTCCCTGACCAGGAGGTGGGCGCAGTCCAGGTCGACCTCCAGCAGCTCGGCCAGCGGCTCCACCACCACGTCCAGGGCCCCGGTCAGGAGCAGCACCCGGTGGCCCGCCCGCTTGTGCGCGCGGATGCGGCGCAGACCCTCCGGGAAGACCCGGCGCAACGTGATCGCCTCCAACGCCTCCCGCCCTAGCTGCCGCATCCGCTCCAGGTCGAGCCCGTCGTACTCCCGGTAGAAGGCGCGCTGGAACTCCGCCCGCGAGCGCCGCTCCAGGTACAGCCAGCGGGGGGCCCGTGAGGCCATGGCGGCCAGGAAGCGCGGCCAGGCGTCCAGCGGCTGGTCGCGGAGGCGCATCCAGAGGAAGTACTCGATCACGTTGGTCTGCACCAGCGTGCCGTCCACGTCGAAGACCGCCAGCACGTCGCCCCGGCCCTGCTGGCGCCGCAGCGCCGCCAGGGCGGGGTTCGGCTCCACCCGGGGGGCCGTGCTGCCGGTGGGCGCCCGCCGGCGGCGGGGGCCGGTGTCGGCGCGGGCCATGCGGACCACGGTCGGGAGGTGGACGCGGTGGAAGTAGTCCTCCCATCGGTAACCGGCGGGGTCGAAGGGGAAGGCCGCCCGCTCGTCCTCGGGCAGCCGCTCCCAGAGCGCCATCAGGTTGCGGGTGTCGAAGATGCTGTCGACCTCGACGTAGACGCCGTACAGCTCGGCGAGGTTGAGGACGCGCTCCAGCCGCCCCCGCTCCTGGTTGAGCCGGTCCGACCAGCGGGTGGCCGTCACCCCCAGGGGCAGGTGCTCGACCAGCTGCTGGGCCGCCCCCACCAGCCCCAGCGCCAGCCTGCCCCGGGCCATCAGCTCGCCGCGGCTGGGGAAGGTCCAGGTGGGGGTGCCGATGGCCTGTCCCCAGCGATCGCGCAGGGGATGCTCCCGGAAGTAGGCCGTGCAGAGGTCGTGCAGCTCGCGGAGGCGGAGCGGGTTCCGGCTGCCGGAGGCGATGTGGTAGATGCGGTGGCCACCCTCCGGCGGGGGCGAGGCCGCCACCGCCAGCACCGCGTTCACCACCAGGTCGGCGGGCACGATGTCGAGCACGGCGTCGGGGAGCCCGGAGAAGTCGGGGAGCGCCGCCCGGGCGAAGGCCAGGATGACGGGCTCCGCCATCCGGAACCCCTCCAGCCAGCCCGGGAAGGGCTCGGCCAGAGCGCTCTCGATGATGCTGGGACGCACGATCGAGAGCGGCAGCCGGCGGTGGAGCTCCACCACCGCGTGCTCCGCCATGGCCTTGGTGAAGGAGTAGATGTCGGTGAAGCCCAGGGCCCGGGCATGGGCCCGCCCGCGCTCGACCAGCCGGTCGCGGACCCAGCGCTCGCGCAGCCGTTCCACCGCCCGCGCCTGGGCGGGGACGCCGGCCGGCCCCACCCGGCTGCGGGCCCGGCGCCGCAGGCGATCGAGCACCTCCGGCCGCCGGCTCTCCTCCTCGACCGCAGCCCGCAGGTCGCCCAGCACCGCGGCCTCGTGCCGCCAGTTCAGGCCGGGGTCGGGGGGAAGCTCCTCGCGCACCAGCCCCCGCACCATGCCGCCGACGAAAGCGGTGGAGACGTGCACCAGGTGCGGCCGTCCCCCGCCCTCGGCCAGCGCCCGGACCAGGCGGGCGGCGCCCAGGAGGTTGGTCTGCGCCGACAGGTCGGCGGGGTTGTCGAACTCGACCGCGGCCGCCGAGTGGATCACGACGTCGTATCCCGCCAGCGCCTCCGGGGACGAGCCCAGGCCGAGGTCCTCCCGCCCCAAGTCCAGCTCGACCACGCCCAGCTTCTCGGCCACCAGGCGGGCGAAGGCCTCTCGTCCCAGCTCCTCCTCCAGCCGCCGGAAGGCGGGGCTGGCCAGGACCTCACGGGCCAGGCGCTCCGCCGCCGAGCGCCGGGCGGTGGGACGGACGGCGAGGTCGATGCGGCCCACCTCGGGCACGGCGCGCAGGCACTTCTCGACGATCGACTTGCCCAGGAAGCCGGTGCTGCCCGTGACCAGCAGCCGCCTCCCGGCGATGCCCTCTCTGATCAACGCCCCGATTCTAGGGGGGCGAGCAGGCCCCCCCGAGGCCGGTCTCGGCGGACCGGCGGGCCCGGCGGCCGGCCGCACCCCGGGAAAGGGCAGGCCCCAGCCCGCGGCGCGAGGGCGTTGCGGTCGCTCAGGTCCGACCCTGGCGGCGGGGCTGGGAGCGAAGGAAGAGGTTCAGGATGGCGCCGACGCTGAGCGCGATGTACAGGAATCCGATGATGATGAGCCCCATCTCCATCGCGCCCCCATCATAGGACCCCGAGAGCCGCGGCCGCCGTCCGCCCCCTACCATTTACGGGCGTGGAGGTGCTCAGTCAGGGACGATGCGCGGTCTTCAGGGAGGCCACCGGGCCCGGCGGGGTGGTGGTCGAGGAGCGACCCCGAACCCCGGTCGGCGAGGGCTCAGTGGCGATCTCCATTCGGGCGGCGGCGCTGAACCACCTCGACCTCTGGCTGGTGTCGGGCGCCCAGCGCGTCCCGCCCCCCAGGGTGCTGTGCGCCGACGGGGCCGGGGTGGTGGCGGAGTCGGGCGATGCCGGCTGGAAGCCCGGCGACGAGGTGGTGGTCTACCCCGTGTCCTGCTGCTGGCGCTGCGAGGCCTGCCGGGCCGGCCGGCAGATCGCCTGCCCGGCCTTCGGCATCCTGGGTGAGCACACCGACGGCACCGCCTGCCAGCTGCTGCACGTGCCGGCGCAGAACGTGTACCCCAAGCCGGCGGGGCTGTCCTGGGAGGAGGCGGCGGCCTTCCCGCTCACCTTCCTGACCGCCTGGCGCATGGTCGTGACCCGGGCCCGCCTCCAGCCGGGGGAGACCATGCTGGTGGTGGGGGCCGGCGCCGGGGTGGCCACGGCCGCCATCGCCATCGGCCGGCACCTGGGGGCGCGGGTGTTCGCGACCAGCCGAAGCGAGGCCAAGCGCCGGCGGGCCGAGACCCTGGGCGCCGAGCTGACCTTCGACTCCACCGGGTTCTCGGGGCCCGTGCGCGCCGCCAGCGAGGGCGGCGTCGACGTGGTGGTCGAGCACGTGGGCCCGGCGACGCTCGAGGAGTCGACCCGCTCCATCCGCAAGGGCGGCCGGATCGTGTTCTGCGGCTCCACCACCGGGGTCCGGGCCGAGATCAACATGCCCCGGCTGTTCTTCGGCCAGGCCGACCTGCTCGGCTCCACCATGGGCACGGCCGGGGAGTTCCAGGCGGTGCTGCGGGCGATGGAGCGGGGGCTGCGGCCGGTGGTGGACTCGACCTACCCGCTGGACGAGGTCAGGGCGGCGCTGGAGCGGCTCGACCATGCCGACCAGTTCGGCAAGGTCGTCCTCCGGGTGTCCGACTGAGCCCGGCCGCCTCGCCTCCGGAGAGGAGGGGACGACGGCGCTCATCCTGGTCACCAACGACGACGGCATCACCTCGCCCGGTCTCCACGCCCTCTCGGCCGAGCTGAAGCGCCTGGGCCGGGTGATCGTGGTCGCCCCGGAGGCGGAGCGCTCTGCTGTCGGCCACGCCATCACCACCACCATCCCGCTCCGCATCCAGGAGTTCCGGCGGGGCGACGAGGTCGTGGGCTTCGCCACCAGCGGCACCCCGGCCGACTGCGTCAAGATCGCCGTCCGCGCCCTCCTGGAGGTCCCTCCCGACCTGGTCGTCTCGGGCATCAACCGGGGGTCGAACCTGGGGACCAACGTCATCTACTCGGGCACCGTCTCCGCCGCCACCGAGGCCCGCATCCTCGGCATCCCCTCCCTGGCCATCTCGCTCGACGCCGACGCCGACGCCGACTGGAGCTATGCCGCGGTCGTGGGTCGCCGCCTCGCCGCCCAGGTGCTCGAGCGCGGCCTCCCCCCGGGGGTGCTGCTCAACGTCAACGTCCCCAACCTGCCCGCCGGTCGGGTCAGGGGGTTCCGGATCACCCGCCAGGGCAGCTCGCGATTCACCGAGGAGTTCGTGGCCCGGGAGGACCCGCGCCACCAGCCCTACTACTGGCTCACCGGCTCCTACGAGGTGAACGACGACGACCCCGAGACCGACGGCTGGGCGGTGGCCAACGGCTACGTGTCGGTCACGCCCATCAGCTTCGACCTCACCGCCCACGCCGCCCGGGCCGAGCTGGCCGGGTGGGACCTCGACGACTGAGGCCCCGGCCCTCAGCTCGCCCCGGCGGCGACCGCCGGCCGCTCCCGCTCCTCGCGGGGAGGGAGCCCCGTCACCTCGAGGATCTCGGGCTCGTCCAGCGACTCCTCCCGCAGCAGCGCCCGGGCCAGCGCGTCCAGCCGTGGACGGTTGGCGGCCAGCAGGCGTTGCGCCTCGGCCAGGCACTCCTCCACGATGCGCCGGATCTCCTCGTCGATGAGCGCGGCGGTGGCCTCGCTGAACGGCTTCTGGAAGGCACCGGCGGGGATCGGGGTGCGCTCCTCCCCGGCGAAGCTCAGGGGGCCGACCCTGGGGCTCATGCCCCAGCGCACGACCATGTCCCGGGCGATCAGCGTCACCTGCTGGAGGTCGTTCTCCGCCCCGGTGGTGGTGACCCCGTAGACCAGCTGCTCGGCGGCCCGGCCGCCCAGGGCGCCGATGATGCGCGCCCGCAGGTACTCCTCGGAGTAGTTGAAGTGGTCGTCGACCGGGGCCTGCACGGTGACCCCCAGGGCCCGACCCCGGGGCACGATCGTGACCTTGCGCACCGGGTCGGCGCCCGGCACCAGCAGCCCGAGCAGGGCGTGGCCGGACTCGTGGTAGGCGACCCGCTCGCGGTCCTCGGGCGTGAGCATGATCTTGCGCTCCGCCCCCAGCAGGACCTTCTCCAGGGCGGTGGAGAAGTCGTCCATGGCGACGGCGTCGCGGTCCCGCCTGGCCGCGAGCAGCGCCGCCTCGTTGACCAGGTTCTTCAGGTCGGCGCCGACCAGGCCCGGCGTCTCCTGGGCCAGCCGGTCCAGGTCCACGTCCGGGGCCAGGGGCACGTGGCGGGTGTGGATGCGCAGGATCGCCGCCCGCCCCGCCCGGTCGGGCGGTTGCACCATCACCCGGCGGTCGAAGCGACCGGGCCGCAGGAGCGCCGGGTCCAGCAGGTCGGCGCGGTTGGTGGCGGCCAGCACGATCACCCCCTCGCGGGGGTCGAACCCGTCCATCTCGGTCAGGATCTGGTTCAGGGTCTGCTCGTGCTCGTCGCTGCCGCCGCTGATGCGGATGGTGCCGGCCCGGCTCCGCCCGATGGCGTCCAGCTCGTCGATGAAGATGATGGCCGGTGCTGCCTGCCGCGCCTTCTGGAAGAGGTCGCGCACTCGCGAGGCGCCCACCCCCACGATCATCTCCACGAACTCGGAGGCGGCCACGCTGAAGAAGGGGACCCGCGCCTCCCCGGCCACCGCCCGGGCGAGCAGGGTCTTGCCCGTCCCCGGCGGCCCGACCAGCAGCACCCCCTTGGGGACGGTGCCGCCCAGGCGCGTGTAGCGCTGGGGGTTGCGCAGGAAGTCGACCACCTCCTGCAGCTCGGCCTTGGCCTCGTCGATGCCGGCCACGTCGTCGAAGGTGGCGGCCGGCCGCTCCGCGTCGTAGAGCCGCGCCCGGCTCTGCCCGAAGCCGAACAGGCCCCCCGCCCCGACCGAGGTCCGCCGGGTCAGGTAGACCAGCCCCACGATGAGCAGCAGGGCGGGCCCGAAGGTGAGCAGGAGCTGCGTCCAGACCGAGCCGGTGTTGACCGGCTTGGCGGCGAAGGTCACGTGGTGCTGCTCGAGCAGCGGCACCAGGTCGTTGCCGGCGAAGGTCGGGCGCTCGGTGACGAAGTGGGTGGACGAGGTCTTGGTGCCGGGCTCGGTCACCGGCTTGCGGGTCTCGCCGCTGATCGAGTCCCCCTGGCTGGTGATGCTGACCACGTTCCCGCTCTCGACCTGCTGCAGGAAGGTGCTGTAGGGGAGCGTGACCTGGGTCGGTTGCTGCGGCGCCATGATCACGTCCACCACCAGGTAGTTGATGAGCAGCAGGACGCCCAGGGTGAGCCAGAAACGCCAGTCGCGGAGCGTGTCCGAGACCCTCGGCGGCCGGTTGCGCCCGTTCGGCGACCTCTCCGACGGACCACCGCGGGGAGGCTGTGTGCTCATGGTGGGATCCCCATCGATGATAGAACCGCGGTTCGGGACCGACTCATCCGTCCGGGTCGGGCGGTCAGCCGGCCGAGGTCAGCTCGGCCAGCTGCCGCAGGTGTGCCTCCAGATGGCCGACCAGCACCCGCTCCAGGGCCTCGGCCAGGGTCAGCTGGCGGTCGCCCTCGTGGCCCCGGAAGGTCACCTGCCGTCCCAGGTCGGCATCGGTCATGGTCGCCAGGAGCGAGGCCAGGCTCTCGACGCCGGCCTCGATCTCGCCCCGCAGGGCGGCCTCGGAGCGAGCGTGGGCCGACTCCACCGCCCGGCGCCGTCGCTCCCAGTCGCTCGGGCTGCGCCCCATCTCGGTCCCGCCCGCCAGCACCGCCCGGACCTGCTCGCTCCAGTAGGGCAGCATCTCGGCCAGATGGGCCAGGACGTGGCTCCGGTCCCAGCGCTCGCCGGTCTCCGGGTCGGGAGGCCCGGGCAGGCCCGGCCCGATCAGGGGGGAAGCGGCCAGCTCCCGCCGGGCTCGCTCGAGGCGATCACGGTAGCGCTCGATCTCGCTCATCTGCTCCTCCTGGTGCTGCCCTCACCCGCTCCTCCGCCATCCGGGAGGCCGTCAGCCGGTGCCGAACAGGCGGTCGCCGAAGTCGCCCAGCCCGGGGACGATGAAGGCGCGGTCGTCCAGCCGCTCGTCCAGGGCGGCGGTGTACACGTGCACCCCGGGATGGGTGGCCTCCAGGGCGCGGACGCCCTCGGGCGCGGCCACCACCGAGACCATCCTGGTCCCGCGCCCGCCGGCCCGATGGATGATGTCGAGAGCCTGCACGCCCGAGCCCCCGGTGGCGAGCATGGGGTCGAGCAGGAGCGGGACCTTGCCCTCCAGCGGGGGCAGCTTCTGGTAGTAGATCCTGGCCCGAGCGGTGCGCTCGTCCCGCTCCAGCCCCACGTAGCCGACGCTCACCTTGGGCAACAGCTCCAGCACCGGCCCCAGGAGGCCCAGCCCGGCGCGAAGCACCGGGATGGCGACCACCTCGGTCTCGATCCGAGCGACGCGGGCCGGCGCCAGGGGCGTTCGCACCCGGCCTGGCCGGACGGGGAGGTCCATGGTCGCCTCGTAGAGGAGGAAGGTGATCACCTTCCGGGCCAGGGCTCGGAACTCCTCGGGCGGCGTGCGCCGGTCGCGCAGCCCGGCCAGGCAGTCCTTCACCACCGGGTGGGGGCTGACGTGCAGCGGCACCTCACCCCTCCCGCCGGTTTGGTCCCTCGACCGGGCGCCGTCGGCTCACGCGGGGCAGTGTAGCCCGCGCTTCCCCTCAGGAGCGCTCGCGGCCATCGCCGTGGACCGGATGGCCGAAGTGCTCCTCCAGGAAGCGCTCGTTGGCCAGCAGCCGGTCCACGTTCTGGCGCTGCAGGTCCTCGGCGATCTCGTCCAGCTTGGCGTCGAGCAGGCGCAGCTGGTCCCGCAGCACCTGCAGCCCGGTGCGGCCGTCGGGGGCCACCGGCCGGTCGTCGCAATCCGGCGACAGCGCCAGGTAGGCGTCCAGCGTCGCCGGCAGGTACTCCTCGGTGGTGCGACGGAGCACGAAGAGGTCCTTGGACCCCAGCGGGAAACGATCGGCGTGCTGGAGGAGTAGCGTCGCCTTGTGGCGGATCTGCTCCACCATGACCCGCGCCCCCAGGGGCAGCCGGGCCAGCGGGTCCGGCGGCGACTCCGGGGCCGGGGGCACCGGCGGCGGGGCCTGAGGAGGGCTTGCCGGCTCCGGCGTCGGCGTGGTCCACCACACGTCCTGCCAGCGGTCGATGCCCAGCCGCTGGAGCCGCCGTTGCCGGGCCCGGCGCCGGCGGGGACCGACCAGCACCGCCATCAGCCCGAAGGCCAGACCGGCCCAGACCAACCACGGGGCCACGAACAGGCTCAGGACCACGACCGCGATCACGCCGACCAGAATCGCCGCCAGTATCGCTACCGTCACCGCCATCATGGTTCCACCTCGTCGGCCCCGCGGACGCGTTCCGTGGGAGCGACCGTCGCCATGGGATCTGCCCCGTACGCCATCCTACGTGAGCCCGAGCGCCGGGCCGTCGTCCCGTCGCCACCGGCCGCGACCGCCCCCCACCGCGCCGGTCGCGGGGCGAGCCGGGCACGGCCCCGCTCCTGCCATCGCTCCTGCGGCCTCACACCTGGACAACGCTCGGCCGACCCCTCCCGCTCACCGCCCGGTCGGGAGCCGCAGACCCCCTCTGCCGAACCGCTCCTCCAGGAACCGTCCGTGGGCCAGGAGACGGTCGGAGTCCCGCCGGTACACGGCCTCGGTGATCTCGTCCAGCCCGGCGTCGAGGAGGTCCAACTGCTCCCGCAACGCCCGAAGCGGGCTCCGGCCGTCGGGCAGCTCGCGACCGGCTGCCTCGGGAGGAAGCGCGAGGTAGGCGTCGAGCGCCCCGGGCAGGTAGTCGGTCGCCATGCGCTGGACCACGAAGCGATCCTGGGAGCCGGGGGGGAACTCGTCCCGGTGGGGAACCAGGGCCAG
>DASRBU010000475.1:0-5303 GCA_035653475.1 Candidatus Dormiibacterota bacterium
GGAAGATCAGGGCCTGGCCGGCGACCATGATCCGGATCGTCCGGCGCCGGCTCAGGTCGAGCCCCAGCCGGGCCAGCGTCGTCCGCCAGGCCATGGCACGCAGCACGTAGACGGCCAGCACGCACGGCAGCATGGCGACCAGGAAGCGCCGGTCGGCATGCGCCAGGGCCGCCCCCAGACGCCCCGGGCCAACGGCGACCACCAGGCCGGCCAGCGCAGCCAGGCCGAGCAACAGCAGCCAGTTCTTGCGAAGGAGGCCCAGGGTCCGCGAGGCCGACCTACGCCAGACGGCGCCCGCGGCTCGCTCGCCGGCCTCGCGCCGATCCGAGCTGGGGACGGACATCTGGCTCGGGCGAGGGGCGTGCCTGGCGCCCGTGCCGCGCAGCCAGCGCCTCACCTCGCCATCGTGGGGCCGAGGGCCAGAACGGGCTACCGACGGACGTCCCCCTCGTTCGAGGACCCACGGAGCGGCGAGGCCGTATCACCACGGGGCCGGGGCAGCGAGCAGCCCCGATGACGGGCCGGTCACCTTCCCGCCGCGGGCCGACCCCGGCGCTGATGGCTCTACCCTCCTTCGTGGGGGTCGACCCCGGGAACGCTTTCGGCGCTCGTCCCTCGAGGACCGAGCTGTCTGTGGGTGTGGATTGGGCCGAGGGCTTCCAGCTGGTGGCCCTCGGTACCCCCGATCAGGGGATCATGGAGGTGCTCCGGGTCGAGCACCGGCCCCAGGCGGTGGCGCAGCTGCTGGCCCGGATCGCGGCGTTGGAGCCGGACCCGGCCGAGCTCCGGGTGGTCATCGAGACCCGCCACGGGCTGCTGGTGGAGGCGTTCTGGGAGGCCGGCTTCACCGTGCTCCCGGTCAACCCCGAGCTCATCGCCCGCCGGCCCGGCCCGCAAGAAGGACGATGCCGAGGACGCCCGCATCGCCTGCCTGGTTGGCCTCGACCCCTACGCCAAGCTCAAGCCGCTCATCCCCCACGGCGAGCTGGCCAGCGAGCTGCGCGCCATCGCCCGCGACGATGAGCAGGCCGCCCAGGACCAGCGTCGCCTGCTCAACCGGCTGCGGATGGATCTGCTGAGCACCTTTGGGGCTGCGCTGGAGATCGCCGGGGATGACCTGGGAGCGCCCACCAGGCTGCGCCCGCTGGAGCGCTGGCCGACCCAGGAACAACTGGCCGGTGCGACGCGCGAGGAGCTGGTGATGTTTGCTCGTGCTGCCCACCATGGCCGGCCTGAGCGCTTTGCCGACCGCGTCCAGGACGCTCTCCGCCACGCCCACTTCCAGGCTCGTCCGGGCCTGGTCAGGGCCAAGGCCCAAAGCATCCGTCTGGCCGCCCGTCAGCTCCTGCTCATCACCGAGCAGCGCAAGCTCTGGGAACGGCGGATGGGCGCGCTGCTGCTGGGCATCCAGGGCGGGGGCGCGACCGCCAACCTCGATCCGATGAGGGGGAAAGGCAGGTCCCTGGCGGCGGGATCTCCCTCAGCGTTCCCGGGCTCGGTGACCGCCTCGCCGCCAGGAGGTGAGATCGGCGACCACCTCGAGCAGTTCGAGACGCCGAACTCGCTGCCATGCGACGCCGGAAAGGCTCCCGTCACCCGCCGCTCCGGGAAGAGCGAGCTGGCGGTCGCCCACCGCCTGGCCGGCAACCGCCATCTGGCCAACGCCGTCCAGCAGTGGGCCTTCTGCTCGATCAGCCGCTCGACCTGGGCGCGTGCGTTCTCCGACGCCCAGCGTGCCCGTGGGAAGGGGCACCACGCCGCCCTGCGCGCCCTCGGCAACCGGTGGCTGGAGGTCCTCTGGCACTGCCTGAAACGCAGCATGCCTTACGACGAGGTCGTCCACCTCGCCAACCGCAACCGGGCACTCGGCAACGCGGCCTGACCGCTGGTCAACCAGCGAACAAACCTTTGGGGTTGACATAGGGTGTCTCATCGCCGACCCTCTGCCCGATCTCCTCGCCGGGTGCCTCCAGCCGCCCGCCCGGCGCCGGTGAGGGCCGGGGAACGGTCCTCGTCCGCGTGCCGGGGTTGGCGCCCCCGACCTGACCGACGACCGGACCCGAAAGACCGGGGACCAGGTTCGAGGGACGGCTGCAGCCGAACCCTGCCCAGGAGGATGGGCCCGGCCCCGACCGGAGGGAAAGCCGACCCTCCGGCCACGGGGCCGGGCCGGCGAAAGGCCGCCGGCCTTTCGCCCCTGCCGCAGCAGGCCCTCGAAGTCACGCGCCCGGGCGACGGCCAGACCGCGGGTTGGGAAGAGGTCCTCCGCCAGGACGCTCTTCCCGGGCTTCTCGTACACCACCACGGCCCACCTGCCCAGCGCAGGGACGACCTCGATCTCGAAGTCGCCCCCGACCTCGATGAGCATCGACCCGCGAATTCGCGTTCGCACTGCACCCGTCACCTCCTGTTCATCGACCTCGTGGACGAGGAGCGCGGGCCGAGGAGCTCGGACGAACAGGGGCGCGGGCCATCGAGTCAGCGGTCGGAAGCCGTCGACAGCGTACGGCCCCAGGCTCGAGGGGGACTCGGTGAGCGGCCGTCCGCTCACTCTCATGATACCGTTCGAGAAAGCCGACCCTTCGCTTCGCGGCGCCGCTGACGTTGGGCCCGGAGCGCCGTCGCTCCCCGCCAAAGAGCTGCCCCAACCAGCGTGCCGTGCCGGCCACGTGGCCGACGTCGGACCGACTCCGGCAACCGCCTCCTGGCGATCCCGGCGTTCGTGGACGGGTTGCACGAACCTTCGGTTCCGGACGTCGGCACCGAGGACGCGTGGCCTTCGGACATGTGCCGATGCGCACCTGGAGCAACGGTCCGAGGCCTGCTCGCACGGGGCACGGGGGCGAGCGCGTCTCGCGGCAGCGACGCGGGTCGCTCTTCGTCCGTCCCGAACCTCCCGGGACCATCGGCCCTCGCCGGAACGACTCCGGCCGCCCAGACTGGAAAAGTCACGAACCGATTCGGCAGCCATCCCATCGGGAGGTGACAGGAGATGAAGGTTCGCGAGGCCATGGCCAAGACGTTCAGCACCGCCTCCAGCTCGGACTCGATCGAGACCGTGGCCCGGCTGATGGTGAAAGAGGACTGCGGGTTCATCCCGATCGTGGACGCCGGCCGCCTGGTGGGGGTGATCACGGATCGGGACATCGTGGTCAAGTGCGTGAGCCAGGGTCAGCACGACGTCTTGAGCATGACCGCGGGCTCGGTCATGTCCAAGGACGCGAAGACCATCGGCCCCGAGGACACGCTCGAGGAGGCGGCCCACCGCATGGCCCGGTACCAGGTCAGGCGGCTGCCCGTCGTCGAGAACGGCAGGCTGGTGGGCATCCTCAGCCACGGCAACCTGGTGCAGGCGCTGCACGGCCAGGGCGCGGCCATCGAGGCCACGGTAGGGGTCACCGTCGGTGCCTGAGTCGTCGGCCGCCGATCCGTCGGGTCGGCGGCCCGCAACCCCGGCCGGGCCTGGTGTCCTCGCCGAGCCAGGCAGGCCAGCCCTTGGTCCGACGCCTCGGGCGAGCGTGCTCGAGGCATGACCGAGCTCACCTCCTTCGAGCACATCGTGGTGACGCGATCACTGACCCGCCGATTCCACGATCTGGTGGCGGTGAACGAGGTCAGCCTGGCCGTGGCGCCCGGAGAGATCTTCGGGCTGCTCGGGCCCAACGGAGCCGGGAAGACGACCCTGATCAAGATCCTCACGACCCTGCTCCCCCCGACCTCGGGGACCGCGCTGGTGGCCGGGTTCGACGTCCAGCGCGACCCTGACCAGGTCCGCCGCGTGATCGGCTACGTACCGCAGATGATCTCGGTGGACGGCGACCTGACGGGCTACGAGAACCTCCAAGTCTTCGCCCGCCTGTACGAGGTCCCTCGGCCCCAACGGCGCCAACGCATCGAGGAGGCGCTGCGCACGATGGAGCTGGTCGAGGCCGGGCACAAGCTCGTCCGGGAGTACTCGGGAGGCATGATCCGGCGGCTCGAGATCGCCGAGGCCGTGCTCCACCAGCCGATCTTGCTGTTCCTGGACGAGCCCACGGTCGGGCTCGACCCCATCGCTCGCGAGACGGTGTGGGAACACGTCGAGCAGCTTCGGACCGACCACGGCACCACCATCCTTCTCACCACCCACTACATGGACGAGGCCGAGCAGCTGTGCGACCGGGTCGCGGTGATGCACCTGGGGCGGATCGCGGCCATCGGCACACCGGAGGAGCTGAAGGCTTCGCTCCGACGACCGGATGCCACCCTCGACGACGTCTTCGAGCACTACGCCGGCGGCGCCATCGAGGCAGGGGGGACCTTCCGTGAAGCAGTCAGAGCGAGACGCACGCTCCGGCGCCTGGGCTGAGACGCTGCCTCGTCGACGGCGGAGCGCGATCCGGCGAGCCGCGCTGTTCGTCGACAAGACGTCGACCATCGTCAAGCTCGAGGTCGAGAAGCTCCGTCACGATCCCACCGAGTTGGTCACCAGGGCCGTGCAGCCGATGCTCTGGCTGTTGCTCTTCGGTGAGGTGTTCAGCCGGATTCGTGCCATCCCCACCGGCAACCTTCCCTATCTGGACTTCATGGCACCCGGCATCCTGGCGCAGAGCGTGCTCTTCATCGCCATCTTCTACGGCATCGCCGTGATCTGGGAACGTGATCTTGGGGTCGTTCACAAGCTGATGGTGACGCCCACACCACGCTCGGCTCTGGTCCTGGGCAAGGCGCTCTCAGCCAGCGTACGTGGACTCTCCCAGGTCGTCATCATCTACGCCCTCTCGCTGCTGCTGGGCGTCAGCATCGACTGGCAACCAGCGGCCGTCCTGGGGGTTCTCGTCATGGTGGTGCTCGGTGCCGCGCTCTTCTCCACCTTCTCGCTGATCATCGCCACCATCGTGCGCACGCGAGAGCGCTTCATGGGGATTGGCCAGGTCCTGACCATGCCGCTGTTCTTCGCCAGCAACGCGATCTATCCGATCGTGATCATGCCTGTCTGGCTGCAGGTCATCGCCCGAGGCAATCCCCTGAGCTACGAGGTCGACGGCATCCGGGCGATGATGCTCTCCGGTGGCCGCAGCGCCTTCGGGTTGCCGGTTGACTACGCGGTCCTCGCCGCGGTGACGGCCCTGCTCGTGGTCGTGGCCGCCCGGCTCTATCCACGCCTGGTCCGGTAGCCGGGAGCCAGGCCGGTCTCCAGGCGCCAACGGCACCTCCCGTGAGCGGTGCCGACACCCTGCCGTCGGGCTACGGCCGGGACGAGACCCGTCGGCCGCCGCGTCGGCTTGGCCACCGACGCGGGCCGGGCGCTCTGACCACGCTGG
>DASRBU010000476.1:0-14434 GCA_035653475.1 Candidatus Dormiibacterota bacterium
GGATGGGCGACGTCGTCGGTGCCGTAGACGGCGAGCGCCTCGCGCTCGGGCTCGGTCCGGTAGACCTCCTCCAGGCGGAGCACGGCGACCGGGCGATCCTCGAGCCAGAGCCCGACCCGCTCGGCCGACCTGACCGCCGCCGCCTCGTCCTCTCCCACCCGCAGGAGAACGGGGATGGTGAACGGAGGCCCACCGGCGAGACGGCCGTGGTCGAGGACCGCCCGGTAGTCGGGACCGGACATGAACCCGGTCAGGGGGGAGAGGGCGCCGGCCGCCAGCAGGTAGGCATCGCTCAGCTCCCGGGAGCCCACCTGGAGCCGGGGCAGGGCGACGGCCTCCTGCCGGAGCGCGGCCAGCTCCTCCCCCTCCGGAAGCCGCTGCCGGAGACGGGGGCGCACGTGGCCCAGGCGCTCCAGGGTCCGTAGCACCCTCTCGACCGACTCCTCTACCGACTCCGCGGCCGTGTCCACCACCACCTCGGGCGCCAGCGGTTCCTCGTAGGGGTCGCTGATGCCGGTGAAGTTGGGGATCTCCCCGGCCAGCGCCCGGCGGTACAGCCCTTTGACGTCGCGGCGCACGAGCTCGTCGAGCGGGCAGCGCACGTAGACCTCGACGAAGCCGGGCGTCCGGGCGCGGATCTCGTCCCGCACCGCGCGGTAGGGGGAGATGGCGGCCGCGATGGCCACGCCTCCACTGCGCGCGATCAGGCGGGCCACGTAGCCGATCCGGCGGACGTTGGTGTCGCGGTCCTCCTTGGAGAACCCAAGGCCCTGCGAGAGATGGGTGCGCACCTCGTCGCCGTCCAGCACCTCGACGTGCCGTCCCAGGGCGGCCAGCTCCTCCTCGAGCCGGTCGGCCAGGGTCGACTTGCCGGCGCCGGAGAGGCCGGTCAACCAGACCACGAAGCCCCGGCTCACGCTCTCACCTCTCCCCGGTCGTGCCTCGAGGTCGGGTCCACGATTCCCAGCATCTCTTCACACCTCCATCAGCGGATCAGGCGAGCTTGAAGGCGAGCGACCAGACTGCGAGCAACACGGTCAACCGGGTCACTCGCTCGGGCATCCGGGCGGCCAGGCGACTGCCGACCAGCACCCCCGGGATGGAGCCGATCAGCAGGTTGGCGGTCGAGGCCAGGTCCACGCTGCCCTGCGCCAGGTAGACGGGGGCGGTGACGGCGGCCAGGATGGCGCCGTGCAGGGTGTCGGTGCCGACCAGCGTCGCGGCCCCGAGCGGCGTCAGCAGGGCCAGCCCGGCCAGGCCCACGGACCCGGTCCCGACCGAGGTCGTGGCCACCGTCACCCCTAGCAGCGTGCCCAGGGCCAGCAGCGGCCACCGACTCCCGAGCCGGTGGCCGCTGCGTCCGCCCACGAAGCGCCAGGTGAGCACCCCGGCGGCCAGGAAGAGCGCGGCCGCGATCAGGCGCTCGCGCAGCGCGTCGGTCTGTGGTGCTCCGAACGGCAGGTGGGCGAGGACGGCGAGGCTCAGCAGCGCCGAGGGGACGCTGGCCGCGGCCAGCCAGGCCACCGTTCGCAGGTCGGCGGTTCCCTGTCGCAGATGCTGCACCGAGCCCGCGCCCCGGGTGACCAGCGTGAACAGGAGCGCGGAGCCGACCGCGCCCGCCGGGTGCATGCGCAGCACGGTGACCAGGAAGGGGGTCAGGACCGATCCGGCCCCGACCCCGGTCAGGCCGATCGAGAGGCCCGCTGCCAGGCCGAGGATGGCGACGAGTGGATCGAGCTGCACGTGGTTCTCCCCGAACGAGGTGGACACCGGTCACCGAGGTGCGGCGACCATGCCCGCCGCCGGACCTTGCGGCGACGGGCGAGGATCAGGAAGCCGTCGCTGTCAGCGACAGGCGCAGCTCGGGCAGCGGACGTAATCGATCTCGCGCCGCATCGTGAGCAGGGGTGCGAGAGCGATCACGGCTCGCATGGTCCCCTCACTCTACACGACCGGGCGGTGGCTCCTCCCGGCGTGTTCCGCTCCCCGGGCCCTCGGCCAGGGCGGATCGAAGCGACTCCAGGCGCGCCCGCTGCTCACGGAGGTCGGCGCCGGCCTGCTCCACCGCCTCGGCCCCGGTGGCCTGGGCGAGGGCCGCCGCCTCGACCGCGCCCTGGACGGCGAACTCCGCCGCCGCGATCGCCTCCCCCAGGCGCTCCCGCATGGTCCGCTCCTGGGCTCGCAGCCGCTCCACCAGGTCGTGGCGCAGTCGGCCGGCGTGGCGGTCGACCATCTCCTCGGCCCGCCGGAGCGCCTCCCGCCGAGTCAGGGCGGCCCCCAGCGGCCCCGGGAGCAGCCGGCGCAGGCCGGTGGCGAGGATCTCCAGCCCCATGGCCTGATCCTCGAGCCGGAACGAGAACCGGCCCGGAGCCTCCAGCCCCGTCGGGAGCACGGGGTCGGTGACGGGCAGGTCGAACAGACCGGCCGAGCTGCGCCTGATCTCCGAGATCAGGCGGCCGGCCTCGTCGGCGTGGCGGCGGCCGATCTCGGCCAGACGCTCACCCAGCCGTCGCTCGAGGTGGGCCAGATGCTCACCGACCACGGCTCGGAGCCGCTCCCGGAGCGCCTCGTCCAGCCGCCTGGCCAGGTGGGGGCCGCCCGCCCTCGCCGTCTCCTCGACCGCGGCTCGGACCTCCGGCGTCCCCCGGCGGCGCAGCTCGTCGATGGCCCGATCGAGCACCTCCGCGATGGCCAGGCGCAGGTCCGCCTCCAGGTGGCTCTCGACCTCGGCCCGCCGACGTCGGGCCTCGGCCGACAGGGCACGAAGCCGGGCCAGGCGGCGCTCGCGTTCCTCCACGGAGAGCGCGAGCGCCCGCTCCTCGACCTCCACCGACAGCAGCGCCTCCTCCAGGGCGGCTGAGGCACGGCGTCGAGCCTGCTCCAGGAGCAGGGTCGCGCGCTCCCGCACCAGGAACGCCTCCAGCTCGGCCCGGAAGACCTCGAGGCCCCGGTCGGGCTGCCGGGCCGAGAGCGGGAAGACCGGCGGTCGCTCCTCCAGGATCTGCTCCAACGCGTGACCCACGTACTCGACCGCCTCCCGCAGCTCGCTGGGCGTGAGCAGGTCGGCCTTGTTCAGGACCAGGAACAACCGGTCGGTCTCGGACCGGACCCGGCGCAGCAGCTCCAGCTCCGCCTCGGCCGCCGGGCTGTCGACGCTGAGCACGAAGATGGCCACGTCCACGCGCGGCAGGTAGGCGTGCACCTCCTCGGTGTGGTGGTGGATGGAGCCCGTGCCCGGGGTGTCGACCAGGGTGAGCCCGTGACGCAGGACCTCGGCCGGGTGGCCGATGGTGATCGCGGCCACCCCCTTGTGGTTCCGGGGGTTGCCCCGCTCGCTCGCCACCTCGTGCAGGCGCTCGAGCGGGAGGCGCTGGCTCCGGCCATCCCGGAACCGGACCGTGCAGACGGGCTCGGGGGCGTGCTCCACCGCCACCGGGACCGCGGTCACCGGCGTGACCCCGACCGGCATCACCGGCTCTCCCAGGAGGGCGTTGACCAGGGTGCTCTTGCCGCGCTTGAACTGGCCCAGCACGGCCAGGGTGAACCGCTCCTGGCGAAGCTTGAGGGCCGCCTCGGCGAGCAGGGCGGCCCCCCGGACGTTGCCCTGCCGGTGCAGGATGCGCTCCAGCTCGGCCAGCAGGTCGAGCAGGGAGGCGCGGCGTCGCTCGTACCCGGCGAGCGTGGTGACCGAGTTCAGCTGGTGCCCACCGTCCATCTGCGCTCCTACCAGATCGAGATCGGTAGAAGCCATCATCCGAGGGATGCCCCTCGGCTTCGGCGGGCCTCATCGCCGGCTCAGAGTGTACGAGGCCGAAGGGGGCGATGCATCCGCCGGTCGCCGGCCACGCCGCGAAGCCTCCGATCCGGCCCGTAGACTGGTGGGGCGCGATGAGGCCCGCGGAGGCCGGCGAGCGGCCGGATGATGGCTTCTACCGGAAGTTCGCGGATCGCAGGTGAGGCCATCATGAACCGACGAGCGCTTCGAGCGCCCGGGCCGCGGGTCGTCGCCCCGCCCGCTCCCGGGCCGGCCCGCCCGTCGCCCCCCGGCTTGGGGCGGGCGGGGTGGAGGGAGGACGACCGATGACCGAGGGCCCGGCCCCCGACCCGCCCCGGGGGCTTCCGGACCCGGCCCGGACCGCTCTCCGCTTCGTGGTGCTGATCGGGGTCGCGAGCCTCTTCTCGGACATGACCTACGAGGCGGCGCGGAGCATCAACGGCTCCTTCCTGGCCGTGCTGGGGGCGAGCGCCGCCGTGGTCGGGGTGGTCTCCGGGCTGGGCGAGCTGCTGGGCTACCTGGTCCGGCTCCCCTCCGGTTACCTGGCCGGCCGCAGCGGGCGCCACTGGACGTGGGCGGGCGCGGGCTACGTGGTCAACCTGCTGGCGGCGCCGGCGCTGGCCCTGGCCGGCAGCTGGCAGCTGGCGGTGGTCCTGATCGTGCTGGAACGGGTCGGGAAGGGGATCAGGAACCCACCCCGCGACGCCATGCTCTCCTACGCCGGGAGCGTGATCGGCCAGGGCTGGGCCTTCGCCCTCCGGGAGGCGCTGGACCAGATCGGGGCCATGGTCGGGCCGTTGGTGGTCGCCCTCATCCTGGCGGTGCGCCAGGGGGCGTTCCGGGACGCCTACGCCTGGCTGCTGGCGCCGGCGCTGCTCTCCCTGCTCGTGCTCGGGATCGGTCGCCGCCTCTTCCCCCGGCCCCGGGCCCTGGAGCGGAGACCGCCGATCGCCGGCGCGGCCGCGCTGCCCTCCACCTTCTGGTGGTACCTGGGGGCGATGGCGCTGATGGCGGCCGGCTACGCGGACTTCAACCTGATCTCCTTCCACCTCCAGCGCTCTGGCGACCCCACCGCGGCCATCCCCCTGCTCTACGCGCTGGCCATGGGCGTGGCCGCGATCTCCGCCCTCGTTTTCGGCCGCTGGTTCGACCGGCGGGGGCTCCCGGCGCTGGCCGTAGCCGCCCTGCTCTCGGCCGCCTTCGCCCCGCTGGCCTTCCTCGGCAACCTCGGCTTGGCGGCGCTCGGGGTCGGGCTGTGGGGCGTGGGCATGGGCATCCAGGACTCGCTCATGAGCGCGCCGGTCTCGGTGCTGGTCCACGCCGACGCGCGGGCCCGCGCCTTCGGGATCTTCAACGCCCTCTACGGCGGCGCCTGGTTCGTGGGCAGCTCGCTGATGGGCCTCCTCTACGGCCTCTCCCTCCCGGGCCTGGTCGGGTTCTCGGTGCTGGTCCAGGTGCTGGCGGTGGTGGTCCTGCTCCTGGGCCGGGGTCGGATGCCGCTGGCGGCGAGACCCTGACCGCCTGCCCCCGGGCGCGGGACTCGTAGCCCGACCCTGGGCGGTGGACGAGGCCGGCGGTGCCCGCCGGTCCGTCGGCCGATGGCCTCCGCCTCGAGTCCCGTCCAGGAGGGGAGCGTGCCGGTCCAGGGCCGGTGGGGCGGCCCAGCGCTGGCCCGGATGGGGGATCTGCGGGGGCGGCGACGGCGCGCCCTCTCCGCCAGCGCCGAGGTGGCCAGGGCCGAGCCGCTCGGGCCGGCGGGAGCGGCTGATCGAGAACCCTCTCCGGCCGGGGCCCGGCTCCGAGCCGACGGAGCCGGGTTGGTCCCTTCCTCACCCCGGTCGTGGCCCCCGCCGGCGCGGGGGTCGAGATGGCCGGGAGCGCGTCTCCTCCCATCGCCCGCCGCCCGGGGCCCCGGCGTCCTCGGCGAAGCCCTCGATCGGCTCGGCCTTCCAGCCCACGGTCCTCCGCGGGCATGGAGCGTGGAGCCCGTGGCTGCCGGGGCCTGGAGCGAGGAGTTGTTCCCATTGGGAACGGCGATGAGACCCGCCTGAGCTGGCCACGGCCAGATGATGGCTTCTCCGTCGTGATTCTGGATGGACCCAGCGTCGTAGGAGCGATCGCCATGGCCTCGTTGCTCGACCGACCGATCGATCCCTCGAGAGCGCAGATCGAGACGGTTCGCCCGCTCTCTTCCCTCGAGGCGGAGGTGTTGCGCTCCTGCCTCGACCGCTGGAGGAGCGAGGCCAGGGACCCCGATGGTTTCGTGTGGGTGTGGCTGGACTCGCTCCTCGCCGACCTCCGTTCCCCCGAGGCGGGACCGGCCTCGGCGCGAAAGGAGAGGATCAGATCGGCGATGAGGTCGTTGACGCTCACCGGCCTGGCCCGGCCGATGGCCCCGTGCTCGAGGTCACGGGCCTGGTTCGACGTGGCGGAGGTGGCCCTGGCGCTCGTGCGCCACCTGGGCCGGGTGCTCGAGGTCACGGGCCTGGTTCGACGTGGCGGTGCGCAGATCGATGCGATCGGCTGGCGGCTGCGCCCGGGTCGGGCGATTCGACGTTGACCGGTTCCGTGTCCAGGGCCAGCTCGACCGGTCCGTGAAGACGAAGACCCGCCCGGGAACGTCTCGGCGAGCGAGAGGGCACCGCTCGAAGCGACGCCCGACCATCGGTGGCGGCCGGGGGCCGTCGGGCGTGCCCCCGGCCCGGTTGCGCGACCACGGAGATCGGATCCCGATGACGACCGCGAGGTCGGGCGTGGCGGGCCGGAGCGGGGCCGCCGGCCGCCCTCGGGCCGCTCAGACGCCGATCAGCGAGCGCTCCTCCAAGCCCGAGCCGGCCAGCTGCTCGCTCGCCCGCCGTCCCGCCGACTGTTCGTCCCCCTCGGTCTCGTAGCGGACCGACCAGCTCTCCTTGCGCAGCGTCTCCTCCAGCTCCCATCGCAACACCTCGAGACGGGCGAGCTCGGTCTCCAGGACCAGCGTCGCCTCCTGGCCGCTGGGGCTGGCCCCGACCAGGATGGCGAGGTGGTGGAGGCAGGCGCCCCTCTGGTCGCGATAGACACGGGCGGTCTCGGGGTCACGGAGGGCGTGCCCCAGGAGGTCGGCCAGCCGATGGGTGCGGGTCCGCAGCGCCTCGCACGCCGGGCAGGGCCGATCGGGGACGGCCCTGGCCAGGAGCCGCTTCAGCCGCGCCTCCGGCGACTCCAACGCGGCTCCGAGCACGGCCCCCAGGCGACGGGGGCGGAGGTGGCGGAGGTCTCCCCCGCCGGGGGCCGGCCCGAGTCGCCGGGATGCCTCCCCGAGCCGTCGCCAGGGGAGGCGCGAGGGCTCGGTCTCGAGCTGCTCGCGGAGCCGGCCCAGCGCGGCCAGGCGCTGGCCCCGCAACGTCTCGGCCAGCCGGCGGAGCGAGCCGGGGTCGGCGAGGGCGGCGAAGTCCCAGGCGTGGGTGGGGCACAGCTCGGTCAGGTCGCGCCACCGGTCGGGGCGCTCCTGGACCTCGCGATCGAGCCAGGCCAGGAACTCGACCAGCGCCGCCCGCCGCCCCAGGCAGAGGGGGCAGCCGGGGAGGGCGAGCCACCGGCGCAGCCAGCCCACGGTCGGCGACCACGCTCCGGGCGCCGCCGGCGGAGTTGCGTCACGCCGTACCTCCCCCGGTGCCTGGCGTGCGATCCGGTCGGCGTCCTCTCCCTGGAGCACCGACCAGGATGCGCGCAGACCCCCCTCCTCCGACGCCCCCTCCAGGATGGCCGCGACCAGCCGGGTGAGGGCGCGAAGCCGGCCCCAGCTCGCCTTCCCGGCCAGGGTCCGCCAGTGCAGCCAGCAGATGCCACGGGCCTGGACCAGGTGGTCGTGGACCTCCTCGTCGGCGAGGGCGTCGGCCAGCAGCGCGCCCTCCCGCCGCCGGTGCTCCTGCTCGGAGAGACAGGCCGGGCAGGGACGGGGAGGGACCAGCGCCCGCGCGACTCGAGACGGGGTGGTGCCCCGGCGCGCCAGGACCAGGGCCGTGCGCACCCGCTCCAGGGGCGCGCCGATGACGTAGCTCTGCACCGCGGTCACCAGCCGCGGGCCGCCGGTGGCCAGGAGGTGCCGGGAATGGCGCGGGCAGAAGCCGTTCGACCCACGCAGGGCAACGATGATGGGCGGCTCGCCGTAGGACTCGTTGATAAACCAGAACCAGTACCTTTGGGTCTGCCCGATCTCGTCCCGGCAGAGGAGGCAGCCGGGCTCGCCCAGCCGGGCGAGCAGGGCCTGGCGCCGTCGCTGGGGGTCGGGGCGGGAGCGCCCTCGCCTCACCGGCACCCCCTTCCCCCTGCCTCCCGGGGTGGCTCGACGTTCAAGGGTCCAGGGCCGCCAGTCGGGCGGCGAGTTCCTCACCCACGGTCAGCTCCACGACCACGCCCTCCGACTCGATCGCGACGCGCTCCCGGTCGGCGGCGATCGACCCGATCCGAGCCCGGGCCAGGTACACGGCCTCCAGGCCCGGCTCACTCCCGGCGGGGGCGACGTCCAGGACCAGCACCAGCTCGAAGGGGGTCACGATCGCCAACGCCCGGCGGCTCCCCCGATGACGGGCGGGGAGCAGATCGACCGACGATCCCGTCGTTCCATCCTGATCCTCGAGGTCGAGTATCGGCCATCGTCGGATGTCCGGCCATCCCACCGGGAGCCGCTCAGGCGAGACCTCGACGCCGGCGGGGAGGGGTCGGGCCGGACCCGACAGCCGCCGGCGCAGTCCCCGGAGCGCAGCCGTCAGAGGGTCACGGGCCGCCAGGTCGTACCTGAGGTTGACCGCGGCCACCGCAGAGTGGACGGAGAGCCGCCCGTAAGATCGGATCCTTCGGTCCCGGATCGCCCCGATCTCGGGCAGAGGGAGCAGCCCCACCAGCTGGGGCACGGCGGTCGACACCCAGAGCCCGACGGCGCGATCCCCCAGGCCGAGCACGTGGGTGGGCGTGACCGCGCAACGGCGCGGTGACAGCGGCCGGGAGGAGGTGGGCACCACCAGCAGCTGCTGCGGCTCGGTCAGCCCGCAGCGGTGACACAACGTCTCCAGGGCAGCACGGGGAACGTCGCCCCGGCCGCGGGGGACGAAGGGCCGCCCGGCCGGCCCCGGCAGCGCGGAGACGGCCGGACAGGGCACCTCGCGTTCCCAGGGCTCGATCGGGTCGGCCGACCTCTGGACCAAACCCAACCGGCTCAGCACCGCCATCGACGCTCCCATCACCTCCTGCCACGTGCGGCAACCGGTGGAGAAGCCATCGTCTGGCCGGTCGGCCGTGCCATCTCGGCCAGCTTAGGCGGGCCTCAGCGCCGCCGCCATCCTACCGCGGATGGGTAGCCGTTTCCGACCCCTCGGCCCGGGCTGGCCCCGGGACGGGACCCGGCTCGTCGTCCCGGGGCGAGGGCGCCCACGACGTCGAGAGCCGGCGGCTCGGCCGCCGACGCGGGATCGAGCGGACAGGGAGCGGTGGGCTCGATCGACGCGCCCTCACCGGCGCTCCTCGATCAGGCTCCGGGCCGTGTCCCACGCCCGACGTCGCCGACCCACCTGGGCGCGGTGACGTCCGCCCGGCGTCGTCGCAAGGTGGTCACGCCTCGACCGAGACTCCGGGCTCGACCGGCCGCCGACTCGGGATCCGAAGCCGCGGGATGTCCGACCGAGACCGACTCGAGCCATCCCCGTCCACGTGTCGTCGCCCGTCGCCGACTCCCGGTCACTCGGCGCCGGACGGCGTCGCCGATCTCCTCGATGTCGACGAGGTCGGCGGAAAGGAGAGTCGCGGTCGCGTCCGTATCCTCCGGTGGCGGCGACGGGCCGACGTCCGGCCACGGCTTCGTCCCCCTCTACCGGCGTGGGACGCCCAGGTCTTCATCCCTTGCGCCGGCCCTCGCCCGCCTCCTTCGAGCACCGGTCGCGGGGGACGGCATCGGGCTTGTGGATGGCGGTGGCGCCGTGCCCGAAGCATGCCCTGAGCGCCCATCGTCGTCCGCAGCGCGAGCAAGCGACGAGGTGGGTGGTCTCCTGATGGCGCTCGACCTCGAGGCGGACCAGCGGGGCTCTTCTCCCGCAGCAGGGAAGGGACTGATAGATGACGTACTGCCGGGCGATGCGAACCGGCCCGCGTTCTGTATGGCCCCCTGGCTTCACCTCCGGGATGGGACGTCCGGTAGAAGCCATTGGCCGCCGCGGCGACGTCGGGCGGGCCTCACCGCCTATGTAATCAAGTTGTATCAAGGGACCAGGAAGGAGGTCTGGCATCATCCGTGAGCGTGTCCCAGCCGAGGTCAGACCGGACGCTCACCCGTGGTCGAGCCCGAGCTCGCCGCCCCGGCTGACACCGAGCCGGCGTCCGTCCGGTGACGAGCGAACTGCCCGCTTCGACGGCTTGATGCGCTGTGGATTTGCTAGCATGGCCGCGGCGGTCGACACGCTGCCGGCGATGGATCCCGCCCGGTTGCCCGGTTGCTGATGGGTCCTGCGCAGTTGTCGTAGGGGGGTCTTGCCGTGCATCGCTTCGCTGATCCAGCGGACGTCGTGGTTGGCTGGCGGTCGTGGAAGCTGTCAAAGGAGGGGCTGAGTTCCTGGGCCGTGGCCTACACCTGGCGACCGGGTCCCAACCGGGCGGCCTGCTGCCGGCCGACGAGCCCGCTCCTGGCGCCCACGCCCTGCGCCTCGCCTCCCGGACCCGGCTGCCGCTGCGGCCTCTGGGCGCTCTGGGAGCTGGCGAGCTGCGTCGATCGGATCCGGCGGGCTGCCGACAGCTGGCTCGGCGCCATCCCGGTCATCGGCCTGGTGGCGGGCTGGGGCGAGGTTGCCATCCACGGCGACGAGGGCTTTCGCGCCGAGCGGGCTTCGATCCTGCTCCTGATCGAAGAGCCGGTGTGGGCGGAGGTGTTCGATCCGCTCTGGTCGGGGTGGCGCCGGCTGGGGCGGGTGGGCCGCCGACTCTCCAGGCCCGGTCTGGACCGCCGCCGGCGCTTGCTGCGACAGGTGGCGCTCCGCTACGGGGTGCCCGTGCTGCGGCTGGCCCAGGCTGCCCGGGGTGGGGTGCTGGGCGAGTTCGGGATCCCGCCCCGGCAGCTCCGGGAGATCGAGTCGCTGGTGGGCGACCCGGGGGCGTGATCGGCCTCGGGGCGCCGTTGGTCGGCCTCGTGCGGGCGCGAGGGCCCGGGTTGGAGGAGGCGCCCCTCTGGTCAGGCCCCGCCCTGCCCCGTACACTGGTGGTGCGCGCGATGAGGCCCGCGGACGCCGGCGGTTGCGCCGGATGATGGCTTCTACACGAAATCCAGACAGTCAGGTGAGGGGCCATCGTGAACCTCCAGGCACGTTCCCCGGGCCGGTTTCCGAGCCTCCCCGCCGTCGGCCGCCACGCCGGCTGTCCGATGTGCCGGGCGGCCCGGGAGGCGGAGGGGCGGCACCTGCGCTGGTTCCTGCTCGAGAACTACGGCTCGCCGTCCGCGCTGCAACGGCTGGAGCGCCGGCCCTACTGCGTCCACCACGCCCGCCGGCTCGCCGCCGCCGACCACCGCCAGCTCAGCGTCACCTTCGAGCACCTGGTCCGGGTGGAGCGGCGGCGGCTGGAGGAGCTGGCGGGCAAGGGCCGACGGAGGGTGCGGCGGGTGAGGCGGGCGGCGACCGAGGCCGAGTGCCCGGCCTGCACGGCGGGCCTGGTTGCCGCCCGGGCGGAGGTGGCGCGGGTGCTCCAGGGCCTGGACACCGAGGCCGGGCGGGCCGCGTACGTCCACCGGGGAGGACCTTGCCGTGAGCACCTGGGGTGGCTGCTGGCCGAGGCCACCGAGGAGGTCGCCGCCTGGCTGCTGGAGCGCGCCCGGGAGCGGCTGGCGGCCCTGAGCGCCGAGCTGGAACGGTACTTCCACCGTCTCGACTACCGCTTCCACCACGAGCCCATGGGCGACGAGCAGACCGCCTGGCGGCGGGCGCTGTGCTACTTCTGGGGCGACGTCGACGCCCTCGCCACGGGCGTGGAGCCGGAGCCCCCGCCGTGCATGGTCGAGCCGTGAGCGCGCGGAGCCACGGCGGATGACGAGAGGAGACCGGCACGCGGGAGCCCTGGCCGGAGCGAGCGTCCTCCTGGCCCTGGTCGGGGCGCTGGTGGGGCTGGGCAGCGCTGCCCCGACGGGGCAGGTGGCGTCACCCCCGCCCACGCCGGTGGCGGTCGTGATCCAGACGGTGTCCTACCTGGCCCTGGCCCTGGAGGGGACGATGCTCGTCCTCATCGCCTGGGCGCTCTGGCCCGGGCGTCGGGGTCGCCGCACCCCGGAGCACGAGCTGACGGTCCCGCCGCTGCCGATGCACCCCTTGCTCCGGCTCGCCCTGAGCGTTCTGCCCCTGCTGGTGGTCGCGGCCGGGGTGTGGCTCGTCCTCCGCCTTCGTCCGGCCCGTCCCCACCTCCCCTCGGCTCCGCCGGGGGTGGTCGGCTCGCCCGTCGGCGGGCCGGGCTCCTCGGGGACGGTCGCGGGCGGGGAGGCGGGCTGGATCGCCCTGGGCCTGGCGGCGCTGATCGTCGCCGGGGTGGCGGTCCTCGCCCTGCGCGGGCTCCGGCGCCGGGCGGCGGTCGGCAAGGAGCGGCGTCCCCAGGCCATGGTCGCCGCCCTGGAGGAGGGCCTGGAGGCCCTGGACCGGGAGCCGGACCCGCGCCGGGCCGTGATCCTCGCCTACGCGGCCATGGAGCGGACGCTGTCGGCCCGGGGGTGGCCACGGCAGCCCTGGGAGGCCCCCTTCGAGTACCTGGAGCGCGTACCCCGCGAGATGGGGGCGGGTCACGTCGGCCTGCACCGGTTGACCGACCTGTTCGAGGTCGCCCGCTACAGCCACCATGCGATCGACGGGCGGATGCGGGCCACGGCGCTGGCCGAGCTGCGCCGCGTCCGCTCCGAGCTGGGGGTGCGATCATCGAGCGCCTGACCGACGACGTCCGGCGCTGCGCCGCCGCCCCCGGGGCAGCGGCGGCCGTGGCCACCTGCGCTCTGGTCCTGGCCCTGCTGCTGCCCCTGAACCTGGCCCTGGTCCTGCGCGCCTACGCCGTCGTCCTGGGGACGTGCGCCCTCTGGCTGCTGGCGGGGTTGGCCCGCCAGGCCCACCCATCCCTGCCCGGGTGGGGCCTGGCTCGCCGGGCTCGGCCGGCCCGCGAGCCGGGGCCGGCCGAGCTGCGGCGGCTCGAGAGCGCGGTGCTCTTCTCCCGCACGACCGCCTTCGACTTCCACCACGGGCTGCGTCCGTTGCTGCGCGCGATCGTCGAGGAGCGTCTGGCGAGGCATCACGCGCTCGACCTGGAGCGCAGCCCGGAGGCCGCCCGTCGGCTGCTGGGCGAGGAGGCGTTCGCGGCCCTGGTGACGGATCCGGAGCCGGACCGGCGGGAGCGTGGCCTCTCCCTGGAGCGGCTGGAGCGGCTGGTGGGGGCGGTGGAGCGTCTGTGAACGAGGTGAGCCCGTGAGCGAGGCGATGCCAGAGGGACCGACGGTGGCGGAGGTGGGTGTGCTCGCCGGCCGGCTGCTGGACGAGGTGGAGAAGGCCGTGGTCGGCAAGCGGGAGGTGCTGGAGCTGATCCTGCTGGCGCTGCTCTCCGACGGCCACGTGCTGATCGAGGACTTCCCGGGCCTGGCCAAGACCCTGATCGCCCGTAGCTTCGCCCGGGTGATGCGGCTCGGCTTCAAGCGCATCCAGTTCACCCCGGACCTGATGCCCGGCGACGTCACCGGCTCGTTCATCTTCGATCAGCGCTCGGGCGAGTTCGCGTTCCGCGCCGGCCCCATCTTCACCAACCTCCTCCTGGCGGACGAGATCAACCGGGCCCCGGCCAAGACCCAGTCCGCGCTGCTGGAGGGGATGCAGGAGCGGCAGGTGACGGTCGAGGGGCGGAGCTTTGCGCTCCAGCCTCCGTTCCTCGTCATCGCCACCCAGAACCCGATCGAGTACGAGGGCACCTATCCCCTGCCCGAGGCCCAGCTGGACCGTTTCCTGATCCGCACCGCCATCGGCTATCCCTCCCGGGAGGAGGAGTGGCGGGTGCTGGCCGAGCGGGCAGCGCGACGCTCGGACGAAGTACGGCTGGAGCCGGTGCTCGACGCCGCCACCCTGCGAGGGATGCAGGCGGCCGTCGAGCGCGTCCACGTCTCCGAGCCGATCGGCCACTACATGGTCGATCTGGCCGCCGCCACCCGCTCCAGCCCCCGGGTCCAGGTCGGCGCCTCCCCCCGGGGCACCCTGGCCCTGCTCAAGCTCGCACGCGCCCGGGCCGCGCTCGCGGGCCGGGACTTCGTCACCCCCGAGGACGTCAAGGCGGTGGCGGTGCCCGCCCTGGCGCACCGCTTGACGCTCCGGCCCGAGCTCTGGGTCAGGCAGGTGCGGGGCGAGGACGTGGTTCGGGAGTGCCTGGAGACCGTGCCCGTGCCCGCGACCGAGGCCGTGTCCGGCTGAGCGGTGCGGGTCCGGGTCTCCCCCCGGCTGGTGCCCTACCTCGTGCTGGGCGGCGGCGGCCTGCTGCTGGCCTTGCTGCTGGGCCGGCCGGAGGCGGCGGCGCTGGGCCTGCCCCTGCTCGCCGCCGCCCTGGTCGGGGTCCTGACCGCCGAGGCGCCCGAGCTGCGTGCCTCGGCCGAGCTCTCCGCGGAGCGGGTGGTGGAGGGCGAGGCTGTGGACCTGG
>DASRBU010000477.1:0-7913 GCA_035653475.1 Candidatus Dormiibacterota bacterium
CGTAGCCCAGGTCCCAGACCACGGAGGCGGTGCGGGGCGGCGTCTCGGCGAAGAAGGCCACCGGGTCGGCCTTGTCGACGCGGTAGTGCCCGCCTCGCGTCACCAGGTGGTACTTGTACCGGGCACCCGGCCCCAGATCGGGGACGAACCCCTCCCAGATGCCGGAGCTGGCCCGCGGGGAGAGCGGGTGCGCCCCACGATCCCAGCCGTTGAAGTCCCCGATCACGGAGACGTACTCGGCGTTGGGGGCCCAGACGCCGAAGACGACGCCGCCCTCCACCGGGTGGGCCCCCAGCTTGTCGAAGAGGCGGAAGTGGCTGCCTTCGTTGAAGAGGTAGAGGTCGTCCTCGGAGAGCAGGCTCAGGGGCCGGTGGAGGGCGCTCACGATCCCGTCGCCGCCAGGAGATCGCGGAGGCCACGCAACGGGATCGAGACCCAGTCCGGCCGGTGGTCGAGCTCGTAGCGGATCTCGTACAGCGCCTTCTCGATCAGCATGGTCTCCAGCAGCAGCTCGCGTTCCTCGTCGCCCTGGGGCAGGAAGGGGGCCCCGGCCGCGGTGGCCAGGTAGGCGTCCAGGAAGGCCTGCCCGACCGCCCTCACCCACTCCGAGGCGTTCGGCACCTGGGCCGCCCGGCCCACGTAGGCGAAGGAGCGCAGCATGCCGGCCACGTCCTTGAACGCCCAGCGCTTGAGCCGGCGCTCGCGCAGGGGCCGGGCCGGCTCGCCCTCGAAGTCGATGATCACGAAGTCGGCTCCGGTGAAGAGCACCTGGCCCAGGTGGTAGTCGCCGTGACAACGGATCCGGCGCGCGCTCAGCGGTCGCTCGATGACCCGGCGCAAGCGCTCGTTGAGGAGCCCCTCCAGCTCGAGGACCTGCCGGGCATCCGCCGCCGTCTCGTCGTCCAGGCAGTGGAGGCGACGGCGGAGGCTGGGCATGACCTGGTTGGCCAGGGAGCGGATGGACTGGTAGATGGAGCGGGCGTCGAGCATCAGCGTGGGCTCGGGCGCGAAGGCCGGATCGTCGGGGCGCGAGGCCAGGGCTAAGTGCAGCTCCGCCGTCCTTCGGCCCAGCAGCGAGGCGTAGGGGAGGTAGCGCTCGATCGCGTCGCCCTCGGCGGTGAGCTCGGCCAGCGCGTGGCTCCAGGCGTCCCCCTGGTTGGGGACGTACGCCTGGAGCATGGCCACGACCGCGCTGTGGCCCCGGTGACGGCGGTAGACCAGCGCCCCCGCCACCGGGGCGATGTTCGGGAACCGGACCTCGGTCAGGAAGCGGGTGAGCTCGAGGTCGGGATGGATCCCCTCCTCGATCCGGCGGAACAGCTTCAGGATCAGGCGCTCCCCGAAGATGATCGAGTTGTTGGTCTGCTCCACCGAGGCCGGCCGTGGCATCAGGTCCTCGTCGCCCCCGGCCAGACGATTCAGGTGGGGCATGGGCAGGGCGACGAGATCGCCGGTTCGGCCCCGGAAGCGACGGCGGCGGACGATGGCCTCCAGCAGCTGGTGGTTGAAGGTGGCCTCGCTCAGAGCATCGACGACCCGCCCCTCCCGGTCCAGGGTCAGGGGCAGCACGTAGGTCTCCGGGTCGCCCTCGCGGTAGTGCAGCTCGACCACCTGGATCACGGCGTCGGCCGCCGGCACGGAGTCCACCACCTGGACCTCGGTGACGTGCCGGCTGCGGCCTCCGAACCACCGCTGGGCGCGCAGGTACGCGGGGAGGGCCGTTTCCAGCCGGGCCCGGTCGAGGGAGAGCTCGGGCACGTAGGTCAGGGCGCCGAGGTCGATGCGCTGTGGCTCGAGCGCGAACCAGTAGAAGGTGTGCGGACCGAGCATCACCGGGTAGGGCCCGTCGCCGATGGGCGGGAACTCGGTCCTGCCGAAGACCTCGACCGGCACCAGCCCGCGATAGAGGGCGAGGTCCAGCTGGGCGTGCTGGACGAAGCGGCTCAGGTTGGCCACGACCAGGATCCGCTCCTCGCCCCGCTGGCGGACGAAGGCCAGGATGCGGCGGTTCTCGGGGTGGAGGAACTCGATCGAGCCCCGCCCGAAGGCCGGGTAGCGTTTGCGCAGCGCGATCAGCCGGCGCACCCAGTGCAGGAGCGACTGAGGGTTGGCCTCCTGGGCCTCGACGTTGACGCCCTCGTGATGGTACTCGGGATCGGTGATCACGGGGAGGTAGAGACGCTGCCGGTTGGCGCTGGAGAAGCCGGCGTTGCGGTCGCTGCTCCACTGCATGGGCGTGCGCACGCCGTTGCGGTCGCCCAGGTAGATGTTGTCCCCCATCCCGATCTCGTCGCCGTAGTAGATGAAGGGCGTTCCCGGCAAGGAGAAGAGCAGCGCGTACATCAGCTCGATCCGACGCCGGTTGTTGCCCAGCAGCGGCGCCAGCCGTCGGCGGATGCCCAGGTTGAGGCGGGCCTCCGGGTCCTGGGTGTAGGCCCAGTACATGTAGTCCCGCTCCTCGTCCGTGACCATCTCCAGTGTGAGCTCGTCGTGGTTGCGAAGGAACAGCGCCCACTGGGCCCGGGGCGGGATGGGCGGGGTCTGGGCCAAGATGTCGATGATGGGGAAGCGGTCCTCCATGCGCAGGGCCATGAAGAGCCGCGGCATGACCGGGAAGTGGAAGGCCATGTGGCACTCGTCGCCCTCCCCGTCCCCGAAGTAGGCGACCGCGTCATCGGGCCACTGGTTGGCCTCGGCCAGGAGCATCCGGTTGGGGAAGTGGGCGTCGACGTGGGCCCGCAGCTCCTTCAGGAAGCGGTGCGACTCGGGCAGGTTCTCGCAATTCGTGCCCTCCCGCTCGTAGAGGTAGGGGATGGCGTCCAGCCGCATGCCGTCGATGCCGATCGACAGCCAGTGGTCGACGATCTTCAGGATCTCCTTGCGAACCTGTGGGTGGTCGTAGTTCAGATCGGGCTGGTGCGAGTAGAAGCGGTGCCAGTAGTACTGCTGGGCGACCGGGTCCCAGGCCCAGTTCGAGGTCTCCGCATCCTTGAAGATGATCCGGGCCCGGGCGTAGCGATCGGGCGTGTCGCTCCAGACGTAGAAGTTCCGGTAGGAGCTGCCGCGCCGGGCCCGTCGGGCCCGCTGGAACCACGGGTGCTGGTCCGAGGTGTGGTTGCACACCAGCTCGATCAGCACCCGGATGCCTCGACGGTGAGCCTCCTTGACCAGCCGGCGTACGTCGGCCAGGCTCCCGTAGGCGGGGTGCACGCCCCGGTAGTCGGAGATGTCGTAGCCGTCGTCCCGTAGCGGCGAGGGGTAGAAGGGCAGCAGCCAGATCGCGGTCACGCCCAGACGGGCGATGTAGTCGAGCTTCTCGATCAGGCCCGGGAAGTCGCCCACGCCGTCCCCGTTCGAGTCTCGGAAGGCACGGACGTGGAGTTCGTAGACGATGGCGTCCTTGTACCAAGTTGCGACCGGGTCCTCGGGCTCCACCTTCCCCCTCCCGCTCAACGAACCTCGGAAGCGTCCTCGGCCAGCCGCCGGTCCACCTGGAGCACGTGCGCCGGCGCGGAGGCGGGATCCAGCTCCACGTAGTTCCAGCCGTCGGCGCGCCAGGTGTAGGTGGCCCCGCTCAGCAGATCGTGCACCTCGTACGTCGTCCCCTCGAGCTGCGGGGCGACCGGGACCTCGACCCAACCCGACTGCTTCCAGCGCCAGTCCAGGTTGACCACGGTGACGATCACGTCGGAGCCGTCCTCGCTGGTCTTCGCGTACGCCAGCAGGCGCTCGTTGTCGGTGCGTAGGAAGCGCAGCGTCCGGTCCTGCTGGAGCGCCGGATGCTCGCGTCGGGCGCGGTTGACGCGGGCGATCAGGGGGCGCAGGCTGTCCGGGCGGTCGAGGTCCCAGTGGCGGATCTGGTACTTCTCGGAGTCGAGGTACTCCTCCCGGCCCGGCGTCAGGGGGCGGACGTCGACCAGCTCGAAGGCCGGGCCGTAGATCCCGTAGCTGGCGCCCAGGGTGGCCGCGAGCACCAGCCGGATCGCGCTCGCCGGCCTTCCCCCCTGCTGCAGGAACTCGGTCAGGATGTCGGGCGTGTTCGGCCAGAGGTTGGGTCGGAAGTACTCCCGGACCTGCGTCCGGGTCAGCTCGGTGAAGTACTCGCGGAGCTCCCAGGGCTCGTTGCGCCAGGCGAAGTAGGTGTAGGACTGATCGAACCCCAGCTTGGCCAGGCGGTACATGACCTTGGGCCGGGTGAAGGCCTCGGAGAGGAAGATCACCCCCGGGTCGCGCCGTCGTGCCTGGCAGATCAACCACTCCCAGAACGCGAAGGGCTTGGTGTGGGGGTTGTCGACCCGGAAGATCCGCACCCCCTGATCCATCCAGAACTCGACCACCCCGTACAGCTCCCGCCACAGCTCGCGCCACTGTGGACACTCGAAGTCGAAGGGATAGATGTCCTGGTACTTCTTGGGCGGGTTCTCCGCGTACTGGACGCTGCCGTCGGGGCGGGTCCGGAACCACTCCGGGTGCTCGCGGACGTAGGGATGGTCGGGGGAGGCCTGGAAGGCCAGGTCCAGGGCGACTTCCAGGCCGTGCCGCTCGGCGGCCCGGACCAGGCGCCGGAAGTCCTCCAAGGTGCCCAGCTCGGGGTGCACCGCCCGGTGCCCCCCCTCCGGCCCCCCGATCGCCCAGGGGCTCCCGGGATCCCCCGCCGCCGCCCGGGGGCGGTTGTTCGGCCCCTTGCGGAAGCTGCGGCCGATGGGGTGGATGGGGGGCAGGTAGAGGACGTCGAAGCCCATCTCGGCCAGGTAGGGCAGGCGGGCCTCGAGGTCGGCGAAGGTGCCGTGACGCCCCGGCTCGGGCGAGGCCGAGCGGGGGAACATCTCGTACCAGGTGCTGAACCTCGCGCGCTCCCGGCCCACGACCACCTCGAGCTCGCGATCGTAGCGCGTGGCGAACCGGCGGTCGGGGTAGCGCCGCATCAGGGCCGCCAGCTCCGCCGAGAGCGCGACCGTCGCCCCCCTCCCCCCCATCAGCTCCTCGGCCGCCCGGCGCAAGGCCCGGGCGTCGTCGCCGGAGGCCCGCTCCGCCGCCTCCGCGACCAGGGCGGCGCCGATCTGGAGGTCGACCGAGACCTCCTGGCCGGCCTCGATGCGGCGCAGCAGATCGCGGGCCCAGGTGTGGAAGCGATCCACCCAGGCCTCGATGGTGTACACGTAGCGTCCCGGCCGACCGACCCGGAACTCTCCCCGCCAGCGGTCGTTGACGAGCGGGGTCATGGGCGTCTCGCACCAGTGGGCGACCTCGGCCTCGCGGTGGCAGAGCACGCAGGCCAGCTCCTCGTGGCCGTCGGCGAAGACGTCGGCCTCGACCACCACCCGCTCGCCCGCCACCCGCTTGATCGGGAAGCGGCCGCCGTCGATCTCCGGATCGACGCCCTCGATCACGACTCGGCAGCGCCCATGTCTCATGCAGGTGCTCAATGGTGACGCACTCGACGCCGGGCACGATGGGAGGCCCGGCCTCAGCCCGAGCGTACCGCGACCGTGACCGCCGATCGGGGGCGGGGATGGGCGAGGCGGCCTCCCCGGCCGGCCCTCAGGGGTCCTGGCGAAGGGCCTCGAGGGCCAGGGCGTGCAGGGCGGGATGGGCCGAGCAGAGGAGGGTGCTGCGGCTCTCCAGCCCCAGCTCGAGGTCCTCGATCGGAGCGCCATCGAGGCTGGTCGCGATCCCTCCCACCTCGCGGATCATGAGCAGCCCGGCGGCGGCATCGAAGAGCCGGCCCGCCCGTGGCCCGCACAGGACCTCGATCCCCCCCACCGCGGTGTGGGCCAGCGCCAGCGCGATCGACCCCAGCATGCGCACCTTGCCGCAGCGCTCGATCAGGGGCAGGACCCGGGCGATCCGGCGCGGCGACGACTCCAGCCCCAGCACCTGGACACGCCCGGGCCGGACCGGCGACAGGGGACGAACCGGCCTCCCGCCGCGGAACGCGCCCCCGCCCCGCCGGGCGTGCCAGCGCTCGCCCGTGGCGAGGTCGGCCACGAACCCCAGCCGGAGGTCGGACAGCCTGGGCCCGTCGGCCAGGCCGCAGGTGACCGCCGCCACCGGCACCCCCTGCTTGGCGTTGAGGCTGCCGTCCACCGGGTCCAGCAGCACCCGGGGGTAGGCGGCACCGAAGTCGACCGCCCCGCGCTCTTCGGAGAGCACCGAGAAGCGCCGACCGCACCCGGCCAACCGCTCCAGCTCGGCCAGGGCGGCCTCCTCGGCCAGCCGGTCGAGCCTGACCGTCCGGTCGCCTCCGGCCCCGACGCCCAGCTCCTCCCGCCCCGCCTCGGTTCCCATCAGGGGGACGACGGCCCGACGCACGCCGCCCGCGATCGCCTCGAAGGCGGCCAGCCAGACCGGGTCGTCGGCGCTCACCGAGGCCACCGGCCCGCCGCCTCCCCGGCCCGTCGGCCACAGGAGCCACGATCCACCGCCCCCAAGGGTACGGCCGCGGGGCACGCGGCGCCGGCGGGCAAGGCCGCGGCCCGGCCGGGGAGGACGCCCCGGGGCGGGGCCGGCGGCGAGCCCGCCCTCACGAGGCCGGTCTGGGCCGGAGGCCGTGCAGGAGGAGGTCCAGCTCGTCGCGGTCGACGGCCCGCAGCGCCCAGAGGGCGAGGCCGTAGACCACCAGCCCCAGGGGCACGGTCACCACCAGGGAACGGCCGGCCAGGGGGAGCAGCACCGCCCCCATCAGCCCCCCGGCGATCAGGATGCGCCAGCTCACCCGCAGCCAGGGCAACCGCTCCCGGGCGGCCGCGAACCTCCAGGCGGCGACGGAGAAGGCGGCCTCGGTCACCACCGTGACCGCGCTCGCCGCCAGGTACCCGTAGAGGGGGATCAGGATCAGGTTCAGCCCCACGTTGACGGCGACGGCGATGGCGGTGGCCCAGGCGAACCGGTCCTGACGGTCCATGGCCGAGAGCATGGCCGTGAAGGCCGAGTTGGCGAACAGGAACACGATCCCCCAGGCCAGGATGCGCAGGGAGGGCTCCGACTGGGGGAAGAGGCGGAAGAGCCGGCCGATGGGATGGGCCAGCACGAAGGTGCCGACCGTCAGCGGCCAGCCCAGCGCCACCAGGGCCTTGAAGCAACGGGCGTAGGCAACCCCCAGCTTCGGGCTCTGCTCCCGGAAGTGGACGGCCAGCAGCGGGTAGGCGACGGCCTGGATGGCCAGGGGGACGAACTGCAGCGCCTCGAAGGGCTTGTAGGCGAACTGGTACCAGCCCACCTCTCGGTAGGGACGGAAGTGCTGGAGGATGGGCACGTCGGCCTTGAAGTAGAGGTTGGTCAGGAAGGCGGCCAGGGCGAAGGGGAAGGCCAGCCGCAGCCAGGCCCCGAGCAGGCGGAGGTCGAAGGTGGGCCGGAGGCGGGCCAGGCGGAAGCCGAGGACGGTCAGCGGCACATAGATGCAGGTGAACCCGTAGGAGGCGGCGTAGGCCCAGACGAAGAAGGCGACGTCCGCCCCCCGCCGGGCCCCGTAGAGGATCAGGCCGGCCTGGATCGCGATCTCGCACAGGATCGCCACCGCCTCGAACTCCAGGCGGCCGAGCGCGTAGAAGGTGTTGCGCAGGAGCGTGGCGTAGGTGGTCACCAGCAGCAGCACCGCTCCGGGGACGACCAGGTTCCCGAGGCCGACCAGGACCAGCGCCGCCGCGAAGATGGCGCAAGCGGCCGCGCCCAGCGCCGCCTTGCCGCCCAGGAGCGTGCCCAGGTACAGGGGCAGGCGGGCGGGGTCGCGGGCGGCCTCCCGGGTGTAGAGAGGGCTCACGCCGAGGTCGGCCACCACGCTCACCAGGGCGCTGTAGGCCACCAGGGTGGTGTAGCGACCGTAGTCGCCCGGCCCCAGGTGGTTGGCGAGGACCACCACCATCACCAGCGCGACCAGGCGGGAGATCACCCGGGCCATCAGCACCAGGGTGGTG
>DASRBU010000478.1:0-13843 GCA_035653475.1 Candidatus Dormiibacterota bacterium
CGGCGGTCGACCCGGGCGGCCAGGTCCCAGATGAACTCCCAGTGCAGGACGGCCCGACGCACCGCCTGCACCTGGTCCTCGGTGTACGGATAGAGGTCGTAGCCGAGCCGCTCGCCCCCCTCCCCGTAGCCCACGTCCTGGAGCACCACCGCCAGCTCCAGCGTCTGCACGAAGAAGTTGGTGCCGACCACGTTGTCGTCGTCGAAGACCCCCCAACCGTCGTTGGCGTGCTGGTGCCCCAGGCGGCCCTCCGCGGCCAGCAGGGCGGCGTACTCGGCCAGGTTCTCGCCGTTCATCAGCAGGTGCTGCCAGTCCATGTTGACCAGCAGGTTGTGGGCCTCCACCCCCCGCTCCCGCACCCTGGCGATGACGTACAGGGTCATGCCCAGGTTGCGCATCAGCACCTTCATCGCCGGCTCGCTGTTCTTGTGCTCCAAGAAGACCTTCACCCCCCGCGCGGCGGCGTGGGCGGTGATCTCGGCGATGCCCTCCACCAGCCACTCCCAGGCCCTGGCGTAGTCGCGCTGGAAGCAGTAGTTGTAGCCCTCGGCCCCCGGCCAGAGGACGAAGTCGGCGCCGATCGCGGCGGCCAGGTCGACGCCCCGCAGGTTGGTCTCCAGCGCCCGTCGTCGCAGCCGCGGCTCGGGGTTCACCAGCGAGCCCAGGGCGTAGGTGGGATCGGTGTGGAGGCCCGAGGCCACGATCGGGACCGACATCCCGTATCCCCGGAGCAGGTCGAGGATCGGCCCCGCGCGCTCCTCGTCGAGCTCGCCCGGGTAGTGGTACTCGAAGCCGTCGACCAGGTCGTGCAGGCCCTCGGCGGCCCGCCGAGTCCGCTCCAGCATCGTCTCCCGGGCCGCCTCGGGATGGTAGCCAGCGGGCACGAAGCGGGTCGCGTTGGGGCCGAAGGCCCAGATGCCGACCGAGTTGCGCAGGCTCCTCATCTCCACCTCCAGGAGGGCGGTCCCCCACCTATGCCGCCGGCCGGTCGAGCACCTCGGCCCCGGTGATGAGCCGCACCACCTGCTGCATGTCGGTCTCGGCCGTCCTCACCACGCCCACCCGGCGCCCGTTGCGCAGGACCATGATCCGGTCGCTGACCTCGAGCACCTGGGGGAGGTTGTGGCTGATCAGGATCACCGAGAGCCCCCGGCGTCGGATGAGCTGGATCAGCTCGATGACACGCCGCGACTCGCGGACGCCCAGGGCCGCGGTCGGCTCGTCCATGATCACCACCCGCCGGCCGAAGGCCACCGCCCGGCCCACGGCGACGCCCTGGCGCTGACCCCCCGAGAGCGTGTCCAGGCGCTGGCGGACGGAGTGGACCCCCACGTTCAGCGCCTCCAGGTGCCCGGCCGCCTGCCGCCGCATGCTCCGCTTGTCCAGGAGGCGCAGCATCCCCAGGGGACCGCGCCGGCGCAGCTCGCGGCCCAGGAAGAGGTTCTCGGCCACGTCCAGCATCGGCACCACGGCCAGATCCTGGTAGACGGTCTCGATGCCCGCCCGTCGGGCGTCGATCGGCCCGCGCAGCAGCACCGGACGCCCGTTGATCCGCACCTCACCAGCGTCCGGCTGCAGGGCCCCGGAGAGGATTTTGACCGTGGTCGACTTGCCGGCGCCGTTGTCGCCCATGAGCCCCAGCACCTCTCCCGGGTAGAGGTCGAGGTTGACGTCGATCAGCGCCCTCACGCTGCCGAAGGACTTGCACAGCCCGCGCGCCTCCAGGAGGGGGGCGGGCCCGGGCTCGCCCCCCTTCCGATCCGGCTCCCGGCTCATCCGCGCAGGGGCCCGGTGGCGTTCGAGGGGCCGGGGGCGGTGAAGGGCTTCTCGCCCCAGACCCTGGCCGCCGCGGCCGCCCCCTGGTCCACCGCCGCCCAGCGCTGCTGCCACACCTGCCACTGGTCGGGCGTGACGTTGTTCGAGGGCTGGGGGATGAACTCGTGCCAGCGGTTGCCCTGGAGCAGGCTGTAAAGGATGGTCACCGACTGGTAGCCCCAGCCCCAGTAGTCCTGGGTCCACACCGACTGCACGATGCCGTCGCGCAGGTAGTCGACCACCGATTTCAGCGGGTCGAAGGAGACGACCTTGATCTGGCCCTTCTTCTGGTCGAGCAACGGCGTCGCCCCCTCGTTGGAGAACAGGGCCCAGCCTCCCACCATGACGATGCCGTTCAGATCGGGATAGGTGCGGATGGCGTCCTCGGTCTTCTGAATGGCGCTGGGGATGTCGTCGTTGGTGTAGAGGACCTGCAGCACCTTGATGCCCGAGGGGAGGGCGGACCTCACCCCCTGGATGCGCTGGTTCAGGTTCAGCGCCGCCGGATCGCCGCTGATGATGACGATGTTGCCCTGCCCGTTGAGCAGGCGGCTGATCTCCTGGCCCATCCGCTTGCCCACCGCGGTGCTGTCCACGCCGTAGAAGCAGATGCGCTTGCTGCTGGGAGCGTCCGAGTCCCAGGTCATCACCTTGATGCCCGAGTCGACGGCGTGGTTCAACACCGGCACGTAGGCGTTGGGGTCGTTGCAGCTGACGCCGATGGCATCGACCTTCTGCTCGATGAGTCCCTGGATGACGTTGATGTCCCCGTTGGTGTCCGTGGTGCTGCTGGCGGTGAAGACGAAGTGGACGTTGCCCAGCTCCTTCGCCCGCACCTGACCGCCCAGGTTGGCGAGCGCGAACACCGGGTTGTCCAGGCCCTTGGGCACGATCGCGATCGTGTACGTCTTCTTCTTGCTGACCACGGTCGGGCCACCGCCGCAGGCGGCCAGGATGCCGCCGATGCCACCTCCGGCGGCCAGCGTCGCCGCTACCCCGGTCGCCTTGCCCAGGAAGTCACGCCTCGAGATGCGCTCGGCACCCAAAGCCCGGGGCCTCGATCCCTTCTCTCTTCTCTCCCGGCTCATCCGACACCTCCTCACGTTTCGGATCGCACCGATCCACTCCCCCTCGCCATCCCCCTCAGGCCCGCCGCAGCCGCCGCCTGAGCTGATCGACCCCGATCGCGCCCAGGATCACCAACCCGACCACGAGCGTGGTCCAGTATCCCGGCACCCGCTCCAGCAGCAGGACGTTCTGGATCTCCTGGATCAACGCCGCCCCCAGCACGGTGCCGAACAGCGTCCCCTCGCCTCCGAAGAGGCTGACCCCGCCGATGACGGCGGCGGCGATCACGTCCAGCTCGTACCCGGTCGCCGCCCCGGGGTTGGCCGAGCCCAGGAACGACATCAGCAGGATCCCACCCATCGCCCCCAGCAACCCGGCCAGGGCGTACACGAACACCTTGACCCGCTCGACATCGATGCCCAGCAGGCGGGCCGCGTCCTCGTTGCCGCCCACGGCGTAGACGTGCCGGCCGAGGGCGGTGCCGCTGAGGAAGACCGAGAGCAGGACGGTGAGGACCACCAGGATCACGAACGGGTTGGGGACCGGTCCCAGGTGGCCCTGGCCCAGGGCGGTGAACGAGGCCGGCGGGTAGAGGGTGAAGCCCTGGCTGTAGACCAGCGCCACGCCCCGAAACACGCTCATCGTGCCCAGGGTGGCGATGAACGGCTGCATGCCCACCACCGTGATCAACAGGCCGTTGAGCAGGCCCGCCCCCAGCCCCACCCCAAGGCCGGCGGCCACCGCCGCCGCCGGGTGCATGTGGAAGCGGGAGAGCAGGGTGGCCGAGATCAGGCCGGTGAAGGCCATGTTGGCCCCCACCGACAGGTCGATGCCGCGGGTCATGATCACCATCGCCCCTCCCAGGGCGGCGATGGCGATGTAGGAGAACTCCTGGGCGGTGGTGAGCAGGTTGTCGCCGGTCAGGAAGCAGCCACAGGGCACGGTGTAGGTGGCGACGGCCCCGATCACCACGATCCCGACCAGGACGCCGATCCAGGAGATGGCCATCACCTGCCGGGCGGCGGCGGCCCGAACCGCGGCCAGACGGCGCCACCGCGCCGAGGGAAGGGCCTCGACCGGGTCACCGGCCACGGGCGCCCGCTCCCTCCGCCCCCGCCGGGGGCGCGGCCGTGGAGCCGCGTACCACCAGCGAGGGACGCAGCCGCTCCCTGGAGCCGGGACGATCCCGTGACCCCGCACCCGATCGGATCAGGCCGAGCAGGCGCTCCAGGGCCACCCGGGCCATGCGCGCCAGCGGCTGGCGCACGGTGGTCAGGCCGGGCACCGCGAACCGGGCCATGGGGATGTCGTCGAAGCCCACCACCGAGACGTCGACCGGGACCCTGAGACCGGCCCGGGCGGCGGCGGTCAGCGCCCCCAGGGCGACCTGGTCGGTGGCGCAGAACACCGCCGTGGGCGGCGAGGGCAGCTCCAGCAGGGATCGGAAGGCAGCCAGCCCGGCGTCCGGGTGGTTGCCGGGCAGGCGCCGGTCGTATCCCTCCGGGACCGGGAGCCCCCGCTCGCCCATGAAGGCGCGATAGGCCAGGCGCCGCTCCTCGACGTCGCCCAGCCAGCCCGCGTCCAGGAAGGCGATCCGTCGGTGCCCCAGCTCGTAGAGGTGTTGCAGGGCCATGACCGCGCCCGCCCGGTTGTCGCAGTCGACGGTCGGGATGCCCGGGGCGCGTCCGCCCTGGCACATGGCCACCAAGGCCAGCCCGCCGCCCTCCAGCTCTGACCAGAGCCTGGGCTCGTCGCGGAGGTCGCCGAGCAGGATGACGCCGTCGCAGTGGCGCGTCTCCAGCACCTCGGCCAGCACCAGGGCCTCACGGGCGCTGCTGCGGGCGTGGCCCAGGACCAGGCTGTAGCCATGACGCCGGCTCTCGGCGGCGATGGCCTCGATGGCCCAGGCGAAGAAGGGATCGGCCACCTCGCGCACGATCAGGCCGAGCAGCGCCGTGCCCGCGCCGCGGAGGCCGCGCGCCAGCGGGTGGGGCCGGTAGCCCAGCTCCTCGATCACCTGCAGCACCCGCTCCCGGGTGGCGGCGGCGATCGGCACCCCGCTCCGGCGCCCGTTCAGCACCCGGGAGACCGTGCTCTGTGACACCCCGGCCAGCTCGCTCACCTGCTTCAGGGTGACGCGCGAGCGCGCCCCGTCTCGCTCCGCCATGGCGACGTCGTTGAAAAGGATTGCCGGCAAAGGTTTGCACGTCAAGCCTCGAACCACGACCGTGACCCGGCCGCGGCCGGATGGCTCGTGGACCGGCCCGGCCGCCAGGCCCCGCCGACGGCCGGGCAACCGCACCTGGGCGGGCCGATCCGTCCCTTCTCACGGGCCGATCGTCCCTTTTCAGAGGGGGAGCGTCCGTGCCAGGCTGGGCGTCGAGGGCCGGGTTCGCCGCCGCTCGATCGGGGCAACGCCGACGGTGGCCCAGGAGGTGATGCCATGCTGGACGAGGCCCATCGACCATCCCCCGGAACGACCGACCTGCTCGGGGCCGAGGAGCTACGGCTGATCGACGCCTACTGGCGAGCGGCCAACTACCTCTCCGTCGGCCAGATCTACCTGCTCGACAACCCATTGCTGGAGGAGCCGCTGCGCCCCGAGCACGTCAAGCCCCGGCTGCTCGGCCACTGGGGCACCACCCCCGGGCTGAACTTCGTCTACGCCCACCTCAACCGGGTGATCAGGAACTGGGACCTGAACGCGATCTACGTGATCGGGCCCGGCCACGGGGGCCCCGGCCTGGTGGCCAACGCCTACCTGGAGGGGACCTACAGCGAGATCTACCCGGGGATCACCCGCGACCGGGAGGGGATGCGCCGTCTGTTCCGCCAGTTCTCCTTCCCGGGCGGCATCCCCAGCCACGTGGCGCCCGAGACCCCGGGCTCCATCCACGAGGGAGGCGAGCTCGGCTACTCGCTCGCCCACGCCTACGGCGCCGCCTTCGACAACCCTGACCTGCTGGTGTGCTGCATCGTCGGCGACGGAGAGGCGGAGACCGGACCGCTCGCCACCAGCTGGCACTCCAACAAGTTCTTGAACCCGGCTCGGGACGGGGCGGTGCTGCCCATACTCCACCTCAACGGCTACAAGATCGCCAACCCCACCCTGCTCGCCCGCCTCCCCGAGCAGGAGCTGATGGCCCTGCTCGAGGGTTACGGCCACCGGCCCTACCTGGTCGCCGGCGACGACCCGCCGGCTGTCCACCAGCGCATGGCGGCGACCCTGGACCGGGTGGTCGAGGAGATCCAGGGCCTCCAGCGCGCTGCCCGCCAGGGCCGGAGTGGGGGCCGACCGCAATGGCCGATGATCGTGCTCCGAACCCCCAAGGGCTGGACCGGGCCACGGGAGGTCGATGGCCGACCGGTGGAGGGAACCTGGAGGTCGCACCAGGTCCCCATCTCCGAGGCCAGGACCAACCCCGAGCACCTCCGGCTGCTGGAGTCGTGGATGCGGAGCTACCGTCCCCAGGAGCTGTTCGACGAGCGGGGACGGCTGGTCCCCGAGCTGGCCGAGCTTCCCCCCCGAGGGCACCGCCGCATGAGCGCCAACCCCCACGCCAACGGGGGGGAGCTGCTCCAGGAGCTGTCGCTGCCCGACTTCCGCGACTACGCGGTGGCGGCCCCGAAACCGGGGGCGACCACCTCCGAGCCGACCCGGGTGCTGGGGACGTTCCTGCGCGACGTGATGCGACGCAACCCGCGCACCTTCCGGCTCTTCGGTCCCGACGAGACGGCCTCCAACCGGCTCGAGGCGGTGTTCGAGGCCAGCGGCCGGACCTGGGAGGCGGTGACCCTCGCCACCGACGAGCACCTGGACCCCGACGGCCGGGTGATGGAGGTCCTCTCCGAGCACCTCTGCCAGGGCTGGCTGGAGGGGTACCTCCTGACCGGCCGGCACGGACTCTTCAACTGCTACGAGGCCTTCATCCACATCGTCGACTCGATGTTCAACCAGCACGCCAAGTGGCTGAAGGTGACCCGGGGCATCTCCTGGCGGCGGCCGCTCGCCTCCCTGAACTACCTGCTCTCCTCCCATGTTTGGCGGCAGGACCACAACGGCTTCTCGCACCAGGACCCGGGATTCATCGACCACGTGGTCAACAAGAAGGCGGAGATCATCCGGGTCTACTTCCCGCCCGACGCCAACTGCCTGCTCTCGGTGGCCGACCACTGCCTGCGCAGCCGCCACTACGTGAACGTGATCGTGGCCGGGAAGCAGCCCTCGCTCAACTGGCTCTCGATGGACGACGCCATCCTCCACTGCACCCGCGGGATCGGTATCTGGGACTGGGCCAGCAACGACCAGGGCGGTGAGCCGGACGTGGTCCTGGCCTGCTGCGGCGACGTGCCCACGCTCGAGACCCTGGCCGCGGTCGACCTGATCCGGCGGCATCTGCCCGACCTCAAAGTGCGGGTGGTGAACGTGGTCGACCTGATGCGCCTTCAGCCCCCGAGCGAGCATCCCCACGGCCTGTCCGACGCCGAGTTCGACGCCCTCTTCACCACCGATCGGCCGATCGTGTTCGCCTACCACGGCTACCCCTGGCTCATCCACCGGCTGACCTACCGCAGGACCAACCACGACAACCTGCACGTGCGCGGCTACAAGGAGGAGGGCACCACCACCACCCCCTTCGACATGGTCATGCTCAACGACCTCGACCGCTACCACCTGGTCATGGACGTGATCGACCGGGTGCCGGGCCTCGCCAGCCGCGCCGGCCACGTGCGTCAGCTGATGGGCGACCTCCGCCTGGCCGCCCGTCTCCACACCCGTCGCGAGGGCGAGGACGCCCCCGAGGTCCGCGATTGGACTTGGTCCCACGCCTGATGCGGATCCTGGTCGTGAACGCCGGCTCGAGCAGCCTCAAGCTGCGGACGCTGGCGGCTGACGACACGCTCACGGCCAGCCGTGACCTCCCCGCCCCGCGCGGCCTGGTCGAGGAGTCGGCGGTGGCGTCGGCGGTGCGGGAGATGGGTCTGGTGGACGCGGTCGGCCATCGCATCGTCCACGGTGGGAGCGAGTTCTCCGGCCCGGTCCTGATCCGGGACGACGTGGAGGAGCGGCTGGCGGCCCTGACCGACCTGGCCCCCCTGCACCAGCCCAAGTCGCTGGCGGCGCTCCGAGCCGTGACCGCGGCCCTTCCCCGGGTCCCGGCGGTGGCCTGCTTCGACACCGCCTTCCACGCCTTTCTGCCCGAGGCCGCCGCCACCTACGCCCTGCCCCTGGAGTGGCGGAAGCGTTGGGACCTGAGGCGCTTCGGATTCCACGGCCTCTCGCACGCCTACGCCGCGCGGCGTGCGGCGGAGCTGACCGGTCGGCCCGCGGACCGGCTCCGGGTGGTCACCTGCCACCTGGGGGCGGGGGCCTCGCTGGCGGCCGTGCAGGGCGGTCGCTCGGTCGACACCACCATGGGCTTCACCCCCCTGGAGGGGCTGGTCATGGCCACCCGCTCCGGGAGCGTCGACCCCGGCCTGGTGCTCTGGCTGGAGGAGCACGCGGGCACGCCCCCGGCCGAGCTGGCCGCCACCCTGGAGCACCGCTCCGGGCTGCTCGGCCTGGCCGACACGGCCGACATGCGCGAGGTGCTCTCCCGGCGCCGGGCCGGCGACCCCGCAGCCCGCCTCGCCCTGGACGTCTACCTCCACCGGCTGCGGGCCGGGATCGCATCCATGGCCGCGGCCATGGACGGCCTGGACGCGCTCGTCTTCACCGGCGGGGTAGGCGAGCACGCGCCCGAGGTCCGGGCCGGGGCTGCGGCCGGGCTCGGCTTCCTGGGCGTGGCCCTGGACCCGGACCGCAACGCCGCCACCACCCGGGACGGCGAGATCACGGCCGCCGGCGCCGGGGTGCGGACGCTGGTGGTCGAGGCCCGGGAGGACCTCGAGATCGCCCGCCAGGTGCGGGCCACGCTGGGCTCGGCCTGAGGGAGCGTCGAAGGGACGTGGCCCGATCGGAGCCGCGACCACCTCGCGCCATCGGAGGCGGCCGACGCTCCCGGGGGCCAGCCGAGAGGTCGCCGGCTCGGCTTTGGGGCGCGTCGTCCCGAGCTTCGAGGGTCCTTCGTCCCTGGAGGGTCGCCTCCCGTCGACCTACCTTGCAGAGATGAAGCAGATCCTGGTGGCGCTGGCCCGACCTCACGAGGCCCTCCGCCTGGCCCAGGGCGTGACCCTGGTGGCCGAGCCCGGGAGCCGGGTGGACGTGGTCCACGTGCTCGAGGCCCACTCCGCGGAGACCTCCCTTCAGGCTCGCACCCTGCTGTCCGAGGCGGTGGAGCAGCTCCAGGCCCGCGGCTTCAGCGCCGAAGGCCATCTCGTCCCCTTCAGCTCGGACGGTGCCGCCCCGGAGCTGGCTCGTCAGGTCCGGCAGCGGCGCCCGGATCTGATCGTGATGGGTTCGCGAGGTCTCAGCCATCTGAGCGCCGTGCTCCACGGCAGCGTCAGCCGTGCCATCCTGGCCGACACCGACACCCCCGCCCTGGTCGTGCCCGACACGGCCCACCTCCCCCATCGCCCACTCCGTCGCCTGGCCCTCGCCATCGGCCACGACGAGGACCTCGAACCCACCCTCCACCAGCTCCCCCAGCTCCCCCGTCCCGAGACCGTCCTCGTCCTCCACGCCCTCCGTCGGGTCGCCCTCCACACCGGACCCAGCCCCTACCTCGAGATCCCCGAGACCTCCCACCAGCTCACCGTCACCGCTCTCCGCCGGCTCCGCCGCCAGGGTCTCCAGGCCGAGAGCCGGGAGCTCGCCGGCGGTGACCTTCCCCTTGCCATCGCCCGAGCCGCGGAGGACTGGGGCGCCGACCTGATCCTGGTCGGCTCCCGCCGCCTCGCCGACCTCCAGGCCCTCCTCTTCGGCAGCGTCTCCCACGCCCTCATCCGCCGCAGTCACCTCCCCGTCCTGATCGCCGCCCGACTCCGCCCCCAGCCCGCGCCCGAGTGAGCGGTCCCGGTCCGCCGGGTGCCCAGGGGGGGACGGCGGTCCGAGGTCAGGCGGGCGCGACGCGCCGCGATCGAGGGCACGAACGCTCGGGGTCGACGCCGGCCACGGCGTACGAGAGGCGGGTCCCGGACGGGAGGCGGGTCCCGGACGGGAACGACGGGCGCGGGAGAGAGAGCCATCACCGCGATCCGCTCGGCGACGCCGGGGCCCGGGTCCGGGCACGAGGGCGAGACGAGCCGGGCGGCGAGCCTCGGGTGGACCTTCCGGGAGGGGAACCAACGGGGATGGGGAGGGGAGCCGAGGCCGCGGTAGGAGACGTTGGACCCGCCGGTCGGGTCCGTCTCGCTCCCACCGAACGCGTCTCTCCTCGCCGCTGCCCCCCGCCGCCACGGCGGAGATCGCGCCCTGGCCCCGATCGTGACCCGAACCCACCGCTCCTCCGGTCCCGGCCTTTCTCCGACCAACGGCCCTGGCGGCCCGACCCGGGGACGACGAGAGTGAGCGTAGCCCGAAGTCGGAGGTGAGCCAGGTGAGCTGGACGGTGGCGACGGTGATGACCCGCAAGGTGGTGTCGGTGCAGCCCACCACCCCCTACAAGGAACTCGTGCGCCTGATGGCCGAGCACGGGGTGAGCGCTCTGCCCGTGGTCGACGTCACCGACGCGGAGGGACGACTGGTCGGCATCGTCTCCGAGGCCGACCTGCTCCTCAAGGCCGAGCACCGCGGCCACGAGCCCCACGCCCTGACCCAGCCCGGCGGCCCCGAGGCCCGGGCCCGAGGACGAACCGCGGCCGCCCTGATGAGCGCCCCCGTGATCACCGTCCACCCCGAGGCCACCCTGACCGAGGCGGCTCGCCTCATGCACCGGCGGGGTGTGAAACGGCTCCCGGTGGTGGACGCCGACGGCCGGCTGGTGGGCATCGTCAGCCGGGCTGACCTCCTCAAGGCCTTCTTGCGCAGCGACGAGTCCATCCGCTACGAGCTCCAGACCCAGATCCTCGACCCGACCGGGGTCGGCGACTCGGTTCGAGCCTCGGTGGAGGAGGGCCTGGTGACCCTGGAGGGGGAGGTCGAGAGCCGTCTCCTGGCCCACCTCCTGGCCCGTCTCGCCCAGGGCGTCGATGGTGTGGTCGGCGTCAACTCCCGCCTCACCTACCGCCGGGACGACATCGGCCCCGAGCACCTGCCCCGCCTCCTCGGCACCCAGGCCGCCCACTGGTCCCGGTGAGCCACCTCCAAGGAGGGGCCAGCGAGCGGACCGCCGACCCTCGCCCCTTCCCGACGCGCCCCCGGACGGCATGAGGCCCGGGGACCGGCCGGCGGCGTCCGCCGGTGGCATCTGGCGCACCAAGCCGATCGAGCTGCTCCTGCAGCAGGCCGACGAGCCCGAGCGCCGCCTCACCCGCTCCCTGGGGCTCCTCGGCCTCACCGCCTTCGGGGTCGCGGCCATCGTCGGCGCCGGCATCTTCGTCCTGACCGGGGTGGCGGCCGCCCGCTATGCCGGCCCCGCCATCGTCCTCTCCTACCTGCTGGCGGCCGTGGTGAGCGGCCTGGCGGCGCTCTGCTACGCGGAGCTGGCGGGCTGTGTCCCGGTGGCGGGGAGCGCCTACACCTACGCCTACGCAGTGCTGGGCGAGGTGGTGGCCTGGGCCGTGGGATGGGCGCTGATCCTCGAGTACGGCGTGGGCGCGGCCGCGGTTGGCGTCGGCTGGGCGGGCTACGTGCACGACCTCCTCCGCGGCGCCCTGGGGATCGAGTTACCCCGGGCGCTCAGCAGCTCGCCCTTCGGCTCCCCGCCCGGGGTCGTCGACCTGCCCGCGGTGATCGTCCTGCTCCTGCTCACCGGCCTCCTGCTCACCGGGACCCGGAAGAGCGGCCGGGTCGCGTCCGCGGTCGTCGCCCTCAAGCTCGCCGTCGTCGTCCTGTTCGTGGTCGTGGGCGCCGGCCACATCGACCCCGCCAACTGGCATCCCTTCATGCCCTACGGCCTGGCCGGGGTGACCACGGGCGCGGCGGTCATCTTCTTCGCCTACATCGGTTTCGACCAGGTCTCGACCGCCGCCGAGGAGGCGCGGCAACCGCAGCGGACGGTGCCGATGGCCATCGTCCTCAGCCTCGTCGTCTGCACCTTCCTCTACGTGGCCGTCGCCGCCGTGCTCACCGGTATGGTGCCCGCCTCCTCGCTGGACAACCCCTCTCCCGTCACCGGCGCGCTGTTGGCGGTGGGGCTGCGTTGGGCGGGGGCCGTGGTCGCGGCCGGCGTCGTCGCCGGCCTCACCAGCGTCCTCCTGGTCATGCTCTTCGGCCAGAGTCGGATCATCTTCGCCATGGCGCGCGACGGCTTCCTCCCGGGCCCGGTGGGCCGGGTGCACCGCCGGACCCGCGTCCCCTGGGTGGCGACCCTCCTGGTCGGGGTCGGCGTCGCCCTGCTCGCCGGCCTGACACCCATCGACACGCTGGCCCAGCTCACCAACATCGGCACCCTGGCGGCCTTCTTCACCGTCTCGCTGGCCGTGTGGCGCCTGCGCTGGACGCGGCCCGACCTCCCTCGGAGCTTCCGAGTCCCCCTGGTGCCGGTGGTGCCCCTGGTCTCGGCAGGGGCATCGGCTTTCCTCGCCCTGCGGCTCCCGCCGCTCACCTTGGCGCGCTTCGGGGCCTGGATGCTCCTCGGGCTCGTCGTCTACCTGGCCTGGGGGCGCCGGCGAAGCCGGCTGAACGCCGGCCGGGCGGGGGGGTCCCGGGTCGAGCCCTGAGCCACCGGCTTCCGGCATCCGAGCTCGATCTGGGCGGTCCCTCCGAGCCCACCCCGAGGCCGGTCACACCGGGCGGACGACGCCACCCGGTGACCGATCGCACCGTCCTGAGGCCGGACGACCTGTCGATCCCGGGACACTCGCCCCTGCTCGGGATGGCGGGGAGCGACCTATCTTGAGGGCGATTGACGGAGCCAGTCCCCAGGGCCCCAGGGGGGGCAGGAGGCTGCGGGCAGAACCCCTCCCCGCGGGGCCCATCCTCTTCCTCTCGTCCTCCGGGGGGTGCGCAGCACCCCCCGGCTCTCCCAGGGGTCGTCCGGCGCTCCCGTCCCGGCGACCGGCCATCGGGCTCGCCCGGACAGGGCCGGCGAACCAACATCGGCACCCGAGGCCACCGCAGGCCGACGCCGATCGCGTCGACGAGCGGCGGATGGCGACCTGAGGAGCGGGCCTCGAGGCGCCGGCTCCCAGTGGCCATCCAGGCCACCGGCGGCAGGACCTTGGGCACTGGGAGCCACGATCGACCAGGGCCATGCTGCAGCGAGAGGGATGCTCCCGGTGCAGCTCGTCCTCGATGCTTCGTCACTCCGGTGGGGATCGACGGAAGGGGATCGCCTCCCTTCCCGCGGCGGGAGATGCCGCTCTCGGGTCTCGCCTCGCCCAGCCCGGCCCCGACCACCGTCATCGGCCGGGGCACGGCGACCCCAGCCCTCGCCGCGCTCCTCGATCGCGAGGTTGCCGACCCCGCGTCGGCGCCGGCCGGGGCCGGGACCGCGGGGCGGCCGGTCGGCGGGGTCCCTGCCCTCGGGCCGGCGACGACGGCGCTGGGAGCGGCGGCTCGGCGGGCTACGGCCGCCCCGATGAACGAAGGAGGAGCCTTGCGATGGCAACAAACGCTTCCCGACCCAAGACCTGGCAGGGATCGCCACCGAACTGGGCCATGGTCGAGCCGACGACCGACCCGGCCTGGGGACCGCTGTTCCGAGTCGGCGCGCTGGCTGCCCTGGTGGGGGCGCTGGCGATCGTGATCGCGATCCCGGTCTTCATCGTCCACCCGCCACCGGCATCCGTCCTCGGTCTCTTCGCCGACCTCCAACGCAACCGGCTGCTGGGCCTCATGGATCTCGATCTCGCCATGGTCGTGGCCGAGGTCTTCACCGCCGTCCTCGTTCTCGCCATCTTCGTCGCCCTCCGGCAGCGGGCGCCATCCGCCATGGCCATCGCCACGATGCTCGGCCTGCTCGGGATCGCCGACCTC
>DASRBU010000479.1:0-3559 GCA_035653475.1 Candidatus Dormiibacterota bacterium
GCTACCGGCACGTGCGGGGCAACCTGCTCCAGGGGCTGCCCTTCCAAGAGGGGGTGTTCGATCTCGTCCACCAGCGCGTGCTGATCTCGGGCATCCCGCTGGGGGAGTGGCCCCGGGTGGTGGGAGAGCTGGTCCGGGTGACCCGTCCCGGGGGCTGGGTCGAGCTGGGAGAGCCGGCGATGGGCGGTCGACACACGGGGCCGGCGACCGAGCGCCTGCAGCGAATGGCCCTGGGGGTGGCGGGCTCCCTCGGCCTCGACACCGGGGATGCGGTCTTCGGGTCGCTCGACCGCTACCTGCGGGAGGCAGGGCTGGAGGAGGTGGAACGGAAGGAGCTCGAGCTTCCCATCGGGGAGTGGGGCGGCCGGGTGGGCAGCTTCATGGCCAGCGACCTCAGGGCCGCCTTCGCGCGCATCTGCGAGGTGCTGCAGGCGAAGGGCGCCCTCGCCCGGGAGGAGGCGGTGGAGCTGCTTCGCCGAGCCACGCAGGAGTTCGAGGAGCAGCACACGATCGCGCTCATGGCCGTCGCCTACGGCCGCAAGCCCGGCTGAGGACGCCGGAGGTCGAGCCCCGGCCCTCCGCCGGGAAGCGACGGCACGGACTCAATCCGCCGGCTCGCCCATCGGGCCGACGCCCCCGCGATCCCGCCGGCGCCGCGAGCGAAGGCGGGGAAGGGCCGGGGTCGTCTCCTACTGCGGCCCCTCCGGCTCCGGCCGCCGCCGCTCCAGGTTCTCGAAGCGGGTCAGCTCCTTGCGGAACATCAGCTCCACCGTCCCGGTGGGGCCGTTGCGGTGCTTGGCCACGATCACCTCGGCCACTCCGGGCTTCTCCGACTTCTCGCGGTTGTAGTAGTCGTCGCGGTAGAGGAACATCACGATGTCCGCGTCCTGCTCGATGGAGCCGCTCTCGCGCAGGTCGCTCAGGATGGGCCGCTTGTCGGGGCGGGCCTCGGGGGCACGGGAGAGCTGGGAGATGGCGATCACCGGGATGTGCAGCTCGCGCGCGATCCCCTTCAGCGACCGGGAGATGGCCGACACCTCCTGCACCCGGTTGGAGTCGTCGCCCTGGTTGCGCCCGCGCATGAGCTGGAGGTAGTCGATCACGATCAGCTCGATCCCTTCCCGGCTGCGCGCCTGCCGGCTCTTGAGGCGCAGGGTGAGGTCGTCGAGCAGGGGCGTGTCGTCGATGAAGATGGGCGCGTCGCCCAACGGCCCCAGGGCCCCGGCCAGGCGCTCGTACTCCACGTCGCTCAACAGCCCGCGGTGCAGCCGCTGGGCGTCGATCCGGGCCTGCTCGCAGAGCATCCGCTCCACCAGCTGCTCCTTGGACATCTCCAGGCTGAAGATGGCCACCGGTTTCTTGTGCTCGACCGCGACGTGCAGGGTGAGGTTGAGCACGAAGGAGGTGTTGTGGACCAGCACGTCCTGGGCCACGAAGCAGCCGCCCCGAGGCACGGTCAGGTCGTAGACCCGGTGCCCGCCCAGGGGCTGCACGGCCACGACCTCCTCCCAGCGGAGGTCGGACGGCCGGGCCGCCGTCCCGGCGGCCGGCGCCTCCACCTCGCCCCGCTCGATCAGGTCCGAGCAGAGCACGAGCGAGGCCCCGTCGGCGACCTCCAGCCCGTCGTCGGGCCGGGACCCGCGGTCGGAGACGATCCCCAGCCGGGCCAGGGCGTGCTGCAGGTCGGCGGCCAGCCACGGGGAGCCGGCCTGGACCCGGAGGGCGGAGCCGGTCGCCCGTCCCAGACGGCGCAGCAGCGCACCCAGGAAGGCACCCAGGCGCCGGCGGTCGAGACGCCAGACCCGTGCCGGCAGCCGACCGGCCCGGGCCGAGGCCGCGGCCAGCTCCTCCAGCTCGCGGGCGGAGGCGCCGCCCTCGGGGCCGAAGCAGGCCACCACCCGGGGCACGGCGATCTCGTCCCCCAGGGCGATCTCGTGCAGGGGCCGCCAGCCGGCCCGGGTGAGGAAGGGATGGTGGCCGGTGACGTCCACCCCTCGGCCGCTTCGGGTGCGCACCCGGAAGCAGGGCTGGACCCCGCTGTCCACCCAGGCCGCCACCGCGGCCGGCCGGATGCGCCCCGGCGGAGAGAGCCCCATCACCCGGGGTAGGCGCCGGCGGACCGCCTCCTCGATGGTCATCCGCAGGCCCGTGCGCGGATCGTCGATCAGGGTCCAGGCGGCCAGGCACTTGCCCATGCTGGGCCGACCGGCGATGACGATCAGGTCCGAGGGCTTGAAGCCGTTGGTCATCCGGTCCAGGTCGTGGAACCCGCTCGGGATCCCGATCACGCCCCCGCCCGAGGCCATCTGGGCCTCGATCCGGTCCATGGCCGGCTTGAGCAGGTCGTAGAGCCGCTCCAGGCCCGAGCCCACCCGGTCGTCGGAGACGGCGTAGACCTGGGCCTGGGCCTGGTTGATCGCCTCCTCGGCGTCCAGCGTATCGTCGAAGCCGAGGGCGGTGACCTGGCCGCCGACCGTGATCAGCCGACGCTTGTAGGCCCGGTCCTTGACGATGCGCGCGTAGTACTCGACGTTGGCGGCGGTCGGCACCGACTCCTGGAGGAGCGCCAGCTGGGCCCGCCCCCCGATCCGCTCCAGCACGCCCATCCGCTCCAGCTGGGCGGCCACGGTCACGTTGTCGATGGGCTCGCCCTCTCGGAACAGCTCCAGGGCGGCGCGGTAGATCTGGCCGTTGTTCTCCCGGTAGAAGTCGTCCGGGCTCAGGAAGTCCAGGATGCGCGCGATCGCGGCCTGATCCAGGAGGATCGCGCCCAGGACCGAGCTCTCGGCCTCCAGATCGTGCGGCGGGACGCGACCCTCCAGACGCGACGAGGAGGGTGCGACCGACACCGCCGGCTACCGGTCCTGGGTGATGATCAGGTTGATGTGCGCGGTCACGTCACGGTGCAGCCGGAGCGGGATGCGGTGCTCGCCCAGCTCCTTCAAGGGATGCTCCAGGTCGATCCGGCGCCGATCGACGTCGACCTGGTGCTGCTTCTCCAGGGCCACGGCGATGTCCTCGTTGGTGATGGCCCCGAACACCTTGCCCTCGGCGCCGACCTTGAGGCGCACCACGACCGTCTTGTTGTCGATGATCTCGGCCAGCTCTTGGGCCTCCTCGCGGGCCTTGGCCTCGCGCCGGGCCGCGGCCTCGCGCAGCCGCCTGGCCTCCGCCTCCACCCCCTTGCCGGCCACCACCGCCAGACGGCGGGGGAGGAGGTAGTTGCGGCCATAGCCGTCGGCGACCTCCTTGATGTCGCCGGCCTGGCCGACGTTCTCCACGTCCTTGATCAGCATCACCCTCAAGGCCTTCTACCCTCCGAGCTCTGGTCGTCGCCCTCCGGCCCGACACCGGAGGGTCCGCCCCGCGGGCGGATCCATCGCGCCCGGACCCGCAGCACGGCCTCGCGCACGAGCCCCAGAGCCCGACCCAGGTCCTGGTCGAAGCGGCTCTCGCCACGGCTCGCGGCCAGGCGGTGCTCCTCGACCACGTGCTCCGGGCAGGCGTCGACGAACACTTTAACCGCCAGGGCACCCAGCGCCACCGCGTCCAGGTCCCC
>DASRBU010000480.1:0-4272 GCA_035653475.1 Candidatus Dormiibacterota bacterium
GCTGCGGATCTCGATGGAGACCCGCAAGAGCATCCTCTTCGTGACCCACAGCGTCGACGAGGCCGTCTTCCTCGGCGACCGGGTGCTGGTCTTCACCCACCGGCCGGGACGCGTGAAGGAGATCGTCGAGGTCCCCATCCCCCGCTCCGAGCGGCGTTTCGACCGCCTCGCCGGCGATCCCCGCTTCCTCGCCATCCGGGAACGGGTCACTCACCTGGTCCGGGCCGAGCTGCGGGGCGATGGCGACGGTTAGGATCCGGGCCGCCGAGGCCGGGCGGGAGCTGGAGGCACCGGCCGGCCTCGACCGACTGCGTCGAGCCCTGAGCCGGGCGGGACGGTCGCTGCTCCCCTTCGCCCTCCTGGTCGCGGTCTGGTGGGCGGTCGAGGTCGCCTTCCGCCTGAGCCCCACCGTGCTCCCCTCGCCCTGGCAGACCGTCTCCGCCACCTGGCCCCTGATCCAGCGCGGCATCCTCCCCGACTACGTCACCTCCAGCCTGACGCGGATGGCGATCGCGGGGCTGTTCGGGGTCGCGGCCGGCGTCCCCATGGGGCTGCTGCTCGGCTCCAACCGCTACGTCAGCGTTGCCTTCGCGCCCTTCCTCAACTTCTTCCAGGCCCTCTCCGGCATCGCCTGGCTGCCCCTGATGCTGGTCTGGTTCGGGTTCGGGGAGAAGACCATCCAGGCCGTGATCCTCTACACGGTCTTCTTCCCGGTCGCGTTCAACACCATGATCGGAGTCCGGACCGTCCCCCTCCACTACGCCCACGCCCTGCGGGTGCTGGGGGCCGGCCGGCTGCGGCTGATCCGGGACGTGTGGGTCCCGGGCGCCCTGCCCAGCATCCTGCTCGGCCTGCGGCTCGGCATCGCCTACGGCTGGCGGGCGCTCATCGCCGGCGAGATGGTGGTGGGCGCGGGCGGGATCGGGTTCCTGCTCTTCCAGGCCCGCAGCTTCCACCAGACCGACCGGATCATGGACGGCATGATCCTGATCGGCCTGCTCTGGCTGCTGATCGACCTGGGCTTCCTGCGCCCGGTGGAGCGGGCCACGATCGAGCGCTGGGGGATGCTGCAGCGATGACCCGGGCCCGGCTCCAGGAGATCGGGCTGGGCGTCCTGCCCTTCGCCGGGCTGCTCGCCGCCTGGTGGGCGATCACCGGCCTCACCCACGTGAGCATGGCCACCCTGCCCAGCCCGGCCGCGGTCTGGTCGGCGGCGAGCGGGCTCTGGTCGACGGGGGACCTGCAGACCGACATCCTGACCAGCATGGGCCGGATCGCCCTGGGCGCGGGCGTGAGCATCGTGCTGGGGATCGGGCTGGGCCTGGCCGCCGGCCTCAACCGTCCGCTCGGCGACCTGCTGCTGCCCCTGGCCAGCTTCTTCAACTCGGTCAGCGGCATCGCCTGGATCCCGCTGGCCATCACCTGGTTCGGGTTGGGCACGGTGGCGGTGACGTTCATCATCGTCAACGCGGTCTTCTTCCTCATCTTCTTCAACACCGTGCTGGGGGTGCGCTCGGTGCCCCGGATCATGGAACAGGCGGTGCGGACGCTGGGGGGCGGCTACCGCGAGCTGATCCTGCACGTCTTCCTGCCCGGCGCCCTGCCCCATATCATGTCCGGCATCCGCAGCGGGCTCGGCTTCGGCTGGCGGGCGCTGATCGCGGCCGAGCTGATCGCCGCCACCAGCGGCCTCGGCTTCCTGATCTACGACGCCAGCAACTTCCTGCGCAGCGACCGGATCCTGACCGGGATCCTGATCATCGGCGCCATCTGGATGATCATCGACAACCTGGTCCTCAAGCCGCTGGAGCGACGGACGGTGGAGCGATGGGGGACGGTGCGCACGCTCTGATCCGGCTCCTCCTCCGGCTGGCCGCCACCGCCCTGGTGGTGGTCGCGGCCCTCGCCGTCCCCTCCCTCTACGGCATGGCCACCGCCGACTCCAAGATCGACCCCAGGCTGGCAAGGGAGCTGAGCGACGGCGCCTACGCCTACTCGGTCCGGGTGGACCTCGCCTTCCGGCCCGAGTACTACCACATCCACACGCTGCAGTCGATCGGGACCGTGGCCGGGGTCCAGGGCGACAGCGTGCGGCTGCTCCAGCTCACGCCCGACCAGGTCCGCCAGGTGGCCCGGCTCTACTGGGTGGAGCGGGTCGAGCCCCTGGACCAGACCGGCTAGCCACCCGTCCGGCCCGGGAGAGACGGGCACGACCGCCCCAGGAGTTCCGAGGAGGAGAGGAGATGGGATTCCACCGCTTCGACGCCATGCCCAAGGAGTACGTCACCCCCCAGCACTCCCGCGCCTACGGCGAGCTGCTCACCGGCCAACGGATCGAGGTGGGACGGCTGCGCTTCGCCCGGGGGGAGGGCGCCAACCCGCACCAGCACCCGCAGGAGCAGATCATGGTCGTGATCAGCGGCCGGCTGCGGGTGACGCTCGACGGCGAGACCGCGGAATTGGGTCCGGGAGAGGCCTTCCACGCGCTGCCCATGGCCCCGCACCAGGTGACGGCTCTGGAGGACACCCTGGTGCTGAGCTGCAAGGCCCTGGTGGACGGAGCCGGTCACCGGATCTGATCCTCGCCCCGCCCCCGGCCGGGGCGGCGAGCGGGTCGGGGTCCCGGCGCCGTCGCCCGCAGCCGGGCCGGGCCGACGGGGCCGAACGGCCCGGCACCGCCGCCGGCCGGCTCAGTCCGGAGGCAGGGGCAGCTCCACCGGCCGACCCAGCTCGGCCGAGAGGTCGGCCGCCAGCGTCACCTCCATGACCACCCGGGCCTGCTCCCCGGTGACCAGCACCGGCCGGTCCCGGGCCACGGCCTCGATGAAGTGCAGGGTCTCGGCCTCCATCGGCCCGCGGTAGACGTGCCCTACCTGCTCGCCGGGCATGGTCGAGAGGGGACGGATCAGCCCCTCCCGCACCGTGCTCAACAGGAGGTCGCGGTGCGAGTCGTCGATGAAGATCGCTCCCTCGGTGCCCACGAACTCGACCACGGCGGAGCTGAAGCCCGGCGCCTCCGGGGGCAGGTTCCAGTTGGCGCCGACGGTGAAGGCGGTGCCATCGTGGTTGGTGACCACGATCCAGGTGCAGTCGGGCAGGCCGTGGCGGGGCCGCATGACCCCGTCCACCGACTGGGCATAGACCCGAACCGGCCTCGCCCCCTCCATCCACCAGAGCACCAGGTCGAGGTCGTGGGTGGCCTCCATCTGGGCCGGGCCCAGCTCCCCCCGACCGGCGATCTTCTCGCCCAGCCCGCGGGTGAGGTGCCGGCTGACCAGGGCGGTGACCGGCCGGCCGATGCGCCCCGCGGCCACGCACTCCTTCACGTAGGCGAACCGCGGGTTGAAGCGCTGGGTGTAGCCCACGGCGAAGCGGGCTCCGGACCCCCGGGCCAGGGCCAGCAGCTCGTCCGCCTCGCTCAGCTTGAGGGCCATGGGCTTCTCCAGCAAGGTGTGCCGGCCCGCGGCCAGGCAGTCCCGGGCGATGGGGTAGTGGGTGGTCTCGGGGGCGCTGGAGACGATGACCGCGTCCACCCGATCCAGCAGGCGCCGGTAGTCGGTCTCCCAGGAGGCCGCCCCCGTGGCCGCGGCCACCTCCGCCGCCGCCTCGGCGCGTACGTCGGCCAGGTGCAGCTCCGCGACCAGGGGATGGGAGGCGCAGGTCAGGGCCCGGCGGCGCCCGATCCAGCCGGTCCCGATCACGCCCATGCGAAAGGGCTTCCCGGCTCGCATCTCAGGGTCGCCCTCCGATCGTCCCGGCCGGCGCTCGTCTCCGGCGGTCCGCCGCCAGGTGGGGCATCTCCACATCCTCCCGGGCGGCCGCGGCCGCCATTGTCGATATCTTGTCGACAGGCGATAATAACAACGCTTCGGCGAGAGAGGGACGTTCAGCAGGAGGTAGCGCGGTGATTCGAAGGCTCGTGGCCACCACGGGAGCGCTGCTGACCGCGGTCTCGCTGGCGGGCTGTGGAGGCGGCGGGGGCGCCTCCACCGCTCCCGCCGGCGCGCCGGTGCAGGTCAACTTCGCCACCGCCAACAACATGCTCCACACCCCGGAGTTCGTGGCCCTGGAGAAGGGTTTCTACCTGAAGCACGGCATCAAGGCCAAGTTCCAGGTCTTCAACTCCGGGGCGGAGATCAACAAGGCGGTCCAGGCCGGCACCATGCAGATCGGCGGTGGCGGCGACACGGCCACCCCCACGGCCATCGCCGCCGGCATCCCGATCTTCACCTTCGCCCCCTACATGCAGGACGCCACCACCTCCAAAGGTGA
>DASRBU010000481.1:0-9198 GCA_035653475.1 Candidatus Dormiibacterota bacterium
GTCACCTGGCGTACGGAAAGACCGTCGAACAGGCTCGCCGGTGGGCCTACGAGCGCGACGAGGCCAACGCCCGGCTCGTCGCCCGCACCCGGTCGAGCGCGGACCTGGTCGTCCGGATGTCGTGATCGCCGCCATCACGGCCTCACCGCGCCGGGTGACGTCGGGCGGTCTGGGCGCCGGCGCGGAAGGCCGGTCCCGGACGGTTGTCCCGGACGGACTGCCGAGCTGTCCCTTGTCCGGCGCGGGGCCGTCGTCGCATGCTGCCCACGGCGGAGGGCGAGCATGGCGCAATTCGTGATCGGGGTTGTGATCGGCCTCCTGTCGCTCGTCTGGGGCATCCCACCGTTACGCTGCCGGCGGTCGACCTCCACCGACGAACCTCCGCTGCGTGGAGTGCCCCAGGCTCACCGATCGGTGGCGACGGAGCAAGGCCCTGGTCTGGACGTTCGGGCTGGCGTGGGCCGGCACCACAGCGGCCCTGCGGGACGTGGTGGTCGACAGACGCTGAGCCGGCTGAGGCGCTGGCCCGACCCGGCCGGGGCACCCCGCCGATCCTCCCCGGCCGCGGGCTCCTCCCTCGGGCCCGCCAGGTGCCAAGCAGCCGGGTGGCCGCCGCGGGCGACCCGATCCGGACCAGCTCCTCGACGACGCGCCGGTGGCCCTCCAGGTCGGAGTCCGGGGTCCCGGCCGGCGCGGAGGCGGTGGAGCGGACCGAGCCGGTGGTGGGGAGCAGTCGGGTTCGCCGGTCGGAGCGAAAGACCGTGGGGACGATGCCCTCGCCGTCCCGGGTGCACCTGTCTTCGGGCCTGGCCTCGATCGCCCCGCCCCCGGTGCGAGGCTCCGGTCGCCCGGGCGGCGAGGTCGGCGACCGGCGGGCGCCGGAGGGCATCCGGGTCGCGGCCCGCGGTCGGCAGCAGGTGATCGACCTCGGCCGCGAACCTGGCGATGAGGGACCCAGCCGCCGGGGACGGCCGCGGAACGCGTCCGACTCCGGCTGGAGGAGGTGGTAGGGCTTGCCGGGGCGACGGTGGTGGCCGACGTAGGACGTTCCATGACCTGCGCCACTCCTGCGACACCTTCTTCCAGGCCATGGGGTACCGCCGCGGCTGGTGATGGACATCCTGGGCCACTCGGTGATGGCGATGACCATGGAGCGCTACGCGAGGGCGTTGCCGGAGGCCAAGCGGGAGGCGGCGGCACGGATGGACCGGCTGCTCGGGGTGACGGTGCAGCGAGGATCGTCGTCAACCTGGCGCAGAGAAGAGGGCAGGTGATCGGACCACCGCCAGCCACGAGGGGAGGCGCCCAACTGCCGTCGAACTCCCGTCGGGAGGGAAGCCCCTCTTCGCCCACCGGCACCGGGGGCGGCCACTGGAATTCGGCCGGCTGGTGCGCCTGGAGGGAATCGAACCCCCTACCTTGCGGTCCGGAGCCGCACGCTCTATCCAGTGAGCTACAGGCGCCCGCGCTCACGGCAGTTTACCGTGTCCCTCCCAGCGACGGCGCCGGACCGGCCGGCGGCGGTTGAGGGGGCCGGGGGGCTCCGTCGGGTCGGCCCCAGGATCGATGACGGCCCCGGGTCGGAGACAGCCGCCCCGCCCGCTGCGCGGACCCACCTGCCGCCCTCCTCGATACGGCCCGCGTACGCCGGCGACGTGCCCTGGCCTCGGCGGGTCCCCTGGTGGCCAGGCCGCGGCGGCGCACGCGCGCCATCCCACCGCCAGTGGACACCATGGCCCCGCCGCGACGGGCGGTGCGGCCGGGCCGGCGACGCCATCTGCCGAATCTACGTGGACGCTCCGCCCTGATGCGGCTCCTGGCTCGTGGCCGGCCTCCCGCTCTTCGCCCTCGGGCTGGGATGCAGCCCTGGCCGACGCCGGCGGGCGCGATGGTGATCGGGCTCGCCTCGCCCCTCGCCGGGGAGCCGGGCGGGAGCCGCTCCGCACGGGTGCTGGCGGGCACGGCCGCGCTCGCGGACGCTCGAGCGAGCGCGGCCGGCATCGGTGCGCCTCGTCTCCCGGTTCACCCGCAGCCCGGGAGCCGGCTCGGGGCTACCAGGGCACGGCCGACTCCGGCCCGCCTGCCCCGCCGGCCCGGTCGCCGCGTCCGATGCCCGGCGCCCCCAGCAACTCCTGCGCGTAGGCGACCGCCTGGGCGTCATCCAGCTTCCGCCCCAGCTCCTCGGCGATCCGCAGGGCGTGGGGGGACAGCTGTTTGCGGGCGTCGTCGAGCGCTGCCTCCACCAGCGGCTTCCAGATGGCCGACAGGTCCTGGCCCATATCCGCGAGGATGCGCTGCGCGGCCGCGTGGAGCCGGACGGCGCCCTCCAGCTCGCCCTCTGCGATCAGGAGCACCGCACCCAGGCAGAGGGCGGAGGCGATCCCCGACCGATCCGAGCCACGGGCGTAGATCTCCAGCGCCCGTCGCAGATGCTCGCGACCGGTCGCCCGAGCATCCCGGCCGGCTCTGCTCTCGGCCACGGCCAGCTCCACCAGGCCGAGCAGGCTGCTGGCGGCACGGAGCCGGTTGGGGTGATCCTTCCCCTCCCGCATGGCCAGGCTGGTCTCCAGGTGCTCCCGGGCGGCGGCCAGCTCGCCTCGTCGGAGCTCGATGAGCCCGAGGTGGAAGTGGCCGAAGGAGAGGCGGCTGAGGCTCTGGATCCGCTGGGCGATCTCCAGACCGGCCTGGCAGAGCTGCTCGGCGCGGGCCAGGTCCCCTTCTGCGATGGCCAGTGTGGCCAGCTGGTCCAGAGCCCGGGCCTGGTCGTTCGGGTCCTCCAGCCGGACCGCCACCTCGACCGTCTCGGCCCATCGTTCTCGGGCCCGAGCCAGGTCGCCCCGGCGCCAGGCGACCAGCCCCGCCTCGGAGAGGAGCCGCAGGCGCACGTGGTCGCGCTCCCGGCTGCGGCGCAGGGCGTCCTCCACGATCTCCTCGGCCTCGCCGGCGTGGCCGATCTGGAGCAGGAAGCGGGCGTAGGCGGCGCACAGCATCACCCAGGTGGCGCCGTCCTCGGCGTCCGCTTGGGACCAGGCGAGGGCGGCCCGGAAGTTCGGGATCTCACGCTTGAGCAGCTCGATCCATCGCCGCTGGTCCGGCCCGTAGACCGCGTCGACCGTGGCCACCAGGCGCTCGGCGAAGTGTCGGGCGAAGGCAGTGCGTGCCCGCTCGATCTCGGCCAGGAGACTCTCGTCGTACCGACGCCGGGCCTCGCACTCCAGCCGGATGGACTTCAGCACACGATAGCGGGTGCCGGTCCCGCTGGGTAGCGCCTGCACGAAGCCCTGTCGGACCAGCGCTCGGAGCGTCTCCCCGAAGCGCGTCTGAGGTGCACGGGCGCAGACGGCCCGGGCCGCGGCCGGATCGAAGTCGGCCGGGAACAACGACAGCAGCAACGCCGAACGCTCCAGCTCGGGGGATTGCTCGTGCAGCTTGCGCAGGCGCCAGGAGATGGTGAGCTGAAGCAGACGGTCCCTGGGCAGGGCCGGGGCGGGCGTGCCCGTCTGCTGCCAGAGGTACTCCTCGAGCTCGCGCGCCAGCTCGGCGGGCGCGGCGGTGGCGACGGCGGCCATGGTCGCCAGCAGCTCGATGGCGATGGGAAGACCCTGGACCAGCTCGCAGATCCTGACCACGGCACCTGCCTCCGCCTCGGCGAAGGTGTAGGCGGGGTTGACCTGGCGGGCCCTGGTGATGAACAGCCGACCCGCCTCCGAGGAGTCCAGGTCCACCGGGCGGACCGAGTCGTCACGACGTGTCGGCAGCGACAGGTGGCGAAGGTGGACTGCGGCCTCGCCCGGCAGGCTCAACGGCTCGGTGGCGGTGGCGAGGACGATCAGGGAGGGACAGCCCGTCAACAGGTCCTCGACCAGCCTCCGACACTCGACCAGCGCCCGATCACAGCTGTCCAGGACCAGCAGCGTGGGTCCCTCCCGCAGGTGTCGGATCACGGACGCGAGCGCGTCCAGGCCGGGCCCCTGGATGGGAACCTGCAAGGTCTCGGCGACGAACCGGGCCACGCGCATGCGATCGACCATCGCCGCCAGGTCGACGTAGTGGATGCTCGCGAACCGCCGGGAGAGCGCGGTGGCGACCTGGAGAGCCACACGGGTGGCGCCAGCGCCGCTGGGGCCGACGAAGGTCACCACCCGGGCGCGGTCCGCGGTGACGCTGGTCATGCCCCGGCCGACCAGGTCGGGGAAGGCGATGAACGGCACCGCCGGCACTCGCTGGAAGGTCACGTGCAGGGCTGCCTGGGGCAGTGCGGCCTCGGCCGGCGCGTCCAGCTCGTACACGTCCTCGGTCTGGAGGATGGGAAGGATCCGGAGTCCGTGGGCGTGGAGCTGGCGGGCCGCAACCTCCGACTCGCGCAGGGCCCGCCGCGCCGCCGCCGTCACCAGCACCTGGTCGACACCGGCCAGGAGCAGCAGCGCTTCGCCGATGTGCAGGTCACGGGAGGGGAAGCCATCCATGGGACCGGTCAACGTTCCCACGTGGATGGCCATTCGGAAGCGGATGGGCGGTGCCGCCGCGGCGAGGTCTCGTCGGATCGAGCGAGCGGCGCCGACGGCGGCGGTCACGTCGGGGAAGACGACCAGGAACCCCCAGCTCTCGTCCCGGCGGGCGATGAGGAGGCTGCCGAAGCGCCCCGCGCCGAGCCGCACCAGGTAGTCGAAGTCGTCCGGCTCGTGTTGCAAGGGCAGGGGGGAACCCTCGCCGTCGATCGGCTGGATCAGCAGCATGGCCTGTGCTCGGCCGGACGCAGGCAGGTCCACGGGAGGCGGTCCGAGCGGGGTGAACGCGCTCCAGCTCGGTGAGGAGGCGGGGTGGAGCGGTAGCCGCCAGCGGCGGTAGGCGGCACGCAGGATCTCCTCGGCGATCGACCGCACGTCCTCGGCGGTCACCCGACCCTCCTGGATGGCGCTCAGCAGGTAGGGCCGGCCGCTCAGTGCCGAGACCTCGTGCAGCCGCGACAGGTTGGCTGGCTCGCGCAGGAGGGCCGCCGCCAGATCGGCCGGCGAGCGGCAACCGGCCTCGACCGCCATCAGCTCCAGGAGTCGTTGCCGGGAGCGCAGCAGGGCCTGCCGCTGCGCGGGGGTGAGCGGCTCGGCCTTTCCCTCGGGCCGGGTCGCGTCCTGGCGCGGACGGCCCCGGCCGGGGAACAGGGCGCGGGTGCGCGCGTAGGCCTCTCGCTCGTCGGGCCGCAGCCGGCTCAGGGATCGTTCCTCGAGACGGTCCCAGGCCGCCCCGACGTCGGGCTGATCAGCGCTCACCGGCTCATGATGATCCTCGATGAACGTTACTTTCAAATGTGATCTATAAACGTTACTTTCATGCTACGCTGAATACGCCACCATCGAGTCACGTTCCGTCGCCCTGACGGCGAAGGAGAGCGATCTCGGGGAGCGAGAGCCGAGCGCTGGAGGGCAACGGTTCCCGGCGTCCAACCCGTCCGTGCGGCACGGGGCGTGGGGCGCCGTTCCCGGGCCCGGACGGGCTCGTTGGGGATGGGGGGCAAAGGAGGTCCAATGGACGTTCACATCGATCTGGCGGCCCTGGCCCTGATCGTCAGCATCACGTTGATGGTCGGCATGATCCTCGGCGTCAGCCTGTCCCGGCCGAGACGCTGAGGCCGGCCGGCGGCGAACCCGGGCCGGGAAGGACCGTGAGACGGTGCCGGCCGCCCCGGATGGCCACGCCGGGGATGCCGGCGGGCGCCCGTCCGACCTGCCCGACGGAGCTGGCGGGCCGTGGTTCGGCCGGGTGTCCGGCCTGGGTAGAATGCGTCAGGCGGGATACCCGATCGGCCCCGGTCCGACCGTGCGCCTGTAGCTCACCGGATAGAGCGCATGCCTGCGGAGCATGAGGTAGCAGGTTCGACTCCTGCCAGGCGCACCAGCCAGGCTTCTGCCGGCTCCGGCCGAGTTCGGCTCGAACTCGGGCCAGGCGGTCTCCAGCCCTGGTCCAACCTCCGCGCCATCCCGGCCCAGGAGACCGAGGCCTACGTTGTGAGCAGGCGATTTGTGGAGAATCCCGCTCCAAGGTCGCTCGCCATCCGGGTCGGCGAGCGCTGAAGCCGGGACGCTCCTCTGGAGGCTCCGGCGCGGCCGGAGGGACCTATGCCATCGCTGCGAGCTTCGTCGGGCGAGCCCGAGGTCCGGTCGAGCGCTCCGGGCGGGAGCGGCGGATGCGCGACGACCCGGAGGACCGCGGGCCAGCCGATTCGTCGGCCGCCCCTTGACTCGATAACCGGATGACTCGATAACCGGAAAGGTTCAGGGTTCGAATCCCTGCTCTGGAGCCAACCGGCCGAGCTCCGGTGACCGCGTCCGGGGCTGGCGGGCGGGGGAGGGCCTTCCTCCTGACGGGAGTTCGACGGCAGTTGGGCCCCTTCCCTCATGGCTGGTGGCCGCTGTCTATCGGGCGCCGGTGGTCCGCGCCGTTTGCACGTGGGCAAGCTGCCCACGCAAGGTCTGGCGGAGCTCCCTGTACGACTCTGCGAAGGGCTTCCACCAACCTTCGGGATCGCCGCTATTCGCGGCCTCCGCAAGCCTCTTGGCGGCGCTGGTTCGGAGGCTGGCGACAGAGGACGTCACCCAGGCGTCGGTGCGATACCGGCCCTGTGCCTCGTACTCCCTGGCCTGGAGCAGGGTCTCGATCTTGTCGGCGTCGTGGGCGAGCCGAGCCTCGATCGTCGTGTTGGCCTCGTACTCGCTCACCAGATCGCGGACCACGCTGGCGAGCGCGGCCGGCATGGACGCGGTCTGGTGGCTGGAGATGGCCTCGGCCTTGACGGTGGTGACGTAGGCACGGCCCACCGAGGGGATGTCACCCATCCTCGACTCGGTGGTGTCGTGGAGAAGGCAGAGCATCGCCGTGCGGCCCACGTCCGCACCCTCCATGGCTGCGAGGATGATGCCGACGAGCGCCGTCCGAAAGGAGTGCTCGGCGACGCTCTCTGGCTGGTCGACGCCGGTCATGAGCCAACCCGCCCTGGGCAGCCGCTTCAGGAACCCGACCTCATAGAGGAAGGCGACGACGCCGGCGAGTTCGTGGGCGGGACCGTTCGGCACGGGGACGGGGTGCTCGCGGACGAAGACACCACTGCCCGGATGGCTGACGAGGAAGCCTTCGTCGCGGAGGAGCCGGATGGCCTGTTGGACCGTCATCCGGGCAACGCCGAAGAACTTCGCGAGCTCGTGCCCGGAGGGCAGGCGCTCGCCTGGCTTGAGCTCGCCGGTCAGGATCGCAGCCCTGATCGAGTTGGCGATCTTGATGAAGGGAGGCCGGTCTTCCTCGGGATCGATCGGGAGCATATCGACGATCATACCGGCCTAGGCTAGATAGCAAATTATTTGGGGTCGATCGACAGCATCCCGCTTTCAATCTAGAATTGATCTAGACAGCTTAGGCTGCTATCGTGGATTGGGCCGCCCCGTCCTGCTTGCCGGCGAAGTCGGAGCGGCCCGATGGAAGCCGGACGGCTTCTCGCTGCCAGTGTAGCGCTGGCGCCCGCAGCCGTCCGGGAAGGAGGTGTGGCGAGGTGAGCCGATGGACGGGGGTTGGACGGCTGGGGCAGCAGGTGGAGCTGCGCTACACGCCCAAGGGCAGGCCGGTGGCCCGGGTGCTGCTGGCCGTGGACCGGGTGCCCGTCAACGGCAGCAAGGGCACGGACTGGATCCGGCTGGTGCTCCGGGGCCGCCAGGCCGAAGTCTGCTCTCGATAGCTGGCCAGGCCGGTCGGTGAGGCGGGATGGGCCACCTCGACCGGGACACGCGCCGCGCCCTCGAGGAACGGGCCAAGCGGGTGCGCCTGCAGGGCCAGCTGGAGGGCTGGTCCAGGGAGCGGATCGTGGACGAGATCCTGGCCCGGGTGCCGGGGATGTCGGCCCTGGAGGCCCACCGCCTGGCCTGGGGCTGGACCCGCCAGCAGCTCTCCCAGGCCCTGGACGCGCTCTACCGGGCCGACGGACTGATGCCACCCCAGGTGAGCGTGAGCGAGATCTGCCGCTGGGAGCACGGCCGCCACCGGCCCAACCCCGAGCGGCAGGAGTACCTGACCCGGCTCTACCGGACCCGTCCCGACCGGCTGGGCTTCGGGCGCGACCACAGCCCCGAGGCGGCCTCGGAGCCGACATCCGAGGGGGAGGCCGGTGGGGTGCCCCTGGGGGTGCTGGGCTGGCCGCTGGGGATCTCGGCCGGACAGGGGGACCGGATCGTGGCCATGCGCTGGGCGCCGGACGGGGAGGGCGGCACCGAGCTGGTGGTGGAGCTGGAGGACGGCGACGGCGACGGCCGCAGCCGGCTCCGGCTGAGCGGGTGGCGGGCGCTGCCGGGGGAGGCGGGCTGAGGTGAGGGCGCTGGGCGTACGCCAGCCCTGGGCGAGCCGGACCTTGCCCGAGGGCAAGGAGGCGAAGAGCGCTCCTCACCGACGTGGCGCGCGATCGTCCCGGGCGCCCCGCGATCGGAGATCGTTGCGGCCTTCCGGGGGCGGCGCCGCTGGGGGCGAGGCCGGCCAGGCCAACCCGCGAAGTCGCCGTTGCCGGATGGCCGAGGGGAGGTCGGAGTCCTGTCGCTGACCATGCCGGAATGCCGGTGGTTGCCACCAGCCGGCAGAGCGACACGCCGGAGGTCTCCGGGAGCGACCGGCGCTCCCTCTACGGCCCGGATGGGAACCCGGCTCCGTTCGCGGCCGTCGTCATCGGGGGCATCCCGACTTCCAGGTGCGCCGACCTCGACCGGCCGGGCCTCTTCCGAGCGGACCTGGCGATCGGTCGCGACGTCGTTGCGCCATGGCTCGGGTTCCCTCCGGCGGCCTTCGCCGACCGTGTCGCCGGGTTCGACCTCACCGTCCTGGATCGCGTCATCCCGCACCCCGCCCGGACGGGAGCGGTCTCGATCCTGGCGCCGGATGCGCGAGCGGGAGATCGGAGGCCGCAACCGATCGGCCACGCCTACCGGCCGGCCCGGGATCGCCACCCACCAGGACACCGACCGTCATGAGCGCCGCCCGTCCGGCGGAGGCATCTCTCGTCCTCAGGTCGGCGCCGCCGGCGTCGCCGTCCCGGAGCCCGGCGGCCGCACCAGCGGCCGGAACGAGGTGAGGGGGAGCAGCCGGAGCGCCAGCTGGATGCGGAAGCAGAACTCGCCCGAGAGCAGCGAGCCGCCCAGCAGGCGCTCGAGGCGGCGGATCCGATTGGAGAGC
>DASRBU010000482.1:0-7108 GCA_035653475.1 Candidatus Dormiibacterota bacterium
CCCGGGACGCCGGCCAGGGCTCGCCCCGCTCCGTCCCCGCCAGCCCGGCGGGCGGTCAGGACACCGAGACCGGCCGGTCGAGGCCGAGATCGGCCGTGCTCTCGGGCAGCTCGGGACTGCCCCCGCACTCGCGGCGCAGGACGGGAAGGATCTCCTCACTGAAGTACTGCATCTGGGCCTCGATCTCCTCGGGGTGGAAGCCGCCCAGCTCGAACCAGGCGTGGAACATGAAGTCCTCGTACCCGCACTGCTCCTTGATCTTCATGATCTTCTCGATCACGAAGTCCTTGCTACCGTGGATGGCCACCTCCTTCTGTCGCAGCAGGTCGGCGGTCACCTTCATGTCGAGGTCGTAGAAGGGCTCGTCGGCCTCGGCCAGGACGGCGGCGAAGCCGAAGGGGCCGTAGTAGTCCCACTGCAGCTCCATGGCCCGGCCCGCCCGCTCCATGTCGCCCAGACCCTTCTCAACCACGTGGATGTAGCGGCAGGTGACCACCCCGCGGCGCTTCTCCGCGTCCCAGCCGAACTTGAAGCGCCCGCGGCCCAAGCGGTCCGGCCAGCCCTGCTTCTCCGCCTCCTCGTAGTAGATCTCCATGTTCCTCTTGAGGCGTGAGTTCGGCTCCACGATGAAGTACCCGTTGATGCCGTGCTGAGCGGCCCAGCGGATCGAACGCTCGCTGGTGAGCGGCTCCCAGACCTGCGGATACGGCTTCTGCAGCGGTTGCGGATAGACGGAGATCTCCCGGAGCGTGGTGGTGGTGGCCTGAACCGGGTTGCCGGCCGCGTACATGTCGGGCTTGCCCAGCTTCAGCACCTGGTCGAGGCTGCGCCCGACGTCGGGCTGACTGAAGTAGGCGATGGTCTGGCGGTGGTTCCAGCGGGTGTAGGTGGGAGGGATGGAGTAGAACTCGCCGTGGTGACCGAAGGAGTCATTGGTCCAGCAGGCGAGGATGATGCGGTAGGCCTCCTCGTAGTAGGAGCGGTTCCGCTCCTGGTCCTGGATGGTCGAGCCGAAGGCCCAGCCGAAGACCTCGCTCTCGCGGGGCTGGTACCCGCGCCCGATCCCGAACTCCAGCCGCCCACCGCTGATCACGTCGAGCATCGCCGCTTGCTCGGCGATGCGGACCGGATGCCACCAGGTGATGATGTTGGCCGCCTGACCGAGACGAATTCGCCGCGTCCGCGAGGCGATCGCGGCCTCCGACAGCAGCGGGCTGGGGCTCAGCTCCGCCCCCTCGGGCTGGAAGTGGTGCTCGGTCTGGAACCAGTAGTCGAACCCCAGCCGCTCGGCCAGGACGCCCTGTCTGACCTGGGCGGCGATGACCTGCTGAGCCGCCTCGTGGGTCCGGACGAGATCGCCGTCGTTGACGACCACGCCCTCGCCGGTCGTCTTCGCCGGCAGCGGTGAGGCTCCGTTGTGGAAGACTCCGACCTGGATCACGTCGTTCCCTCCTGAAACTTCAGCTGCTCCCGCCCCCGCCGGTCCGCCCACCGGGAGCGCCCGACGCGCGCATGCTCGACCCCGGTCGACACGGGAAGTCCCGGCGACGGCCCGGCCGCGCGCCCTGCCCTCACGACCGCTCGCCCCCCTCGCCGGCGGCGGCGCCGTGGTGATGGTGGTGCCGACCGAGCACGGGCGAAGGCGGAGGGCCCTCGGAGCCGAGCCGGACCTCCTGGGCGGCCAGCTCCCGCTCCAGGGCGCGGCCGTCGCCCCTGGCCCGGGCCACCCAGAGCCGCGCCGCCGCGGGCTCCATGTGACAGAGCAGCGGCACGTCGGGGTTGGCCTGGCAGAGCGGCACCTGGTCGCGGCCGGCGCCGGCGGTGGGGGCGGGATTCGATCGTCGCTGGGCCACGGCGATGGTCCGGTGGACCCGCCGTGACTCCGCCCCGCAGGCGAGGCAAGGCGTGGTGGCCGGCGGCGGCAGCGGCACCCAGCCCTCGAAGCCGGCGCCGCAGCGAACGCACTCGTAGTCGGCGAAGCCGTTCATCTCCGCTACTCGAAGCAGAAGGGCGCGTGGGGGAACTCGGCCCAGTCCTCGGGGTCGTGGGTGATCCACACCACCGCGTCCGCGCTCTCCCGGATCAGCTTCAGGCGTCGGATGGAGCGCACCGACGCTGCCGTGTCCGCGTCGTAGGGCATCGGGATCTCTCGCTCCAGCGCCTCACGGAGGTGCACGGTGTCGCCGGTTAGCAGGAAGTTGCGCCCGGGGAGGCGGACGAGGAGGCTCAGCTCGCCAGGCGTGTGCCCGGGCGTGGAGAGCACGACCACGCTGCCGTCGCCGAAGAGGTCGTGGTCCACCCCCCGGGGGATCTCGAACCAGCGGTAGCCGCGGGTGGGCTCCAGGTCGGCCGTGCGGAAGAAGGCCGCGCCGGCGGGATCCGGCCAGAAAGCGTAGCGCAGGTCGCCCTGGCCCACGTAGAGCCTGGACTCGGGGAACAGGTACAGCCCACCGGTGTGGTCGAAATGGGTGTGGGAAGCGATCACGTGGGTGACGCTGGAGAGCCGGTAGCCGAGGGACTCGATCTGCCGGTCCAAGCACTGCTCGGGCGAAAAACGAATGCCCAGGAATGAGGCGAGACCTCCGTAGACCAGCTCCGGGTCCTCCGCCGCCCGGGGGGCGAGGCCGGTGTCGAAGAGCACCAGGCCGCGGGGGTGCTCGATCAGGTAGGCTGGCATCGGGATCGTGACCTCGCCGCTGGCGCCCACCATGAGGATGCCGCGGTCGAGCGTGAACGTGGGCGAGTCGAGCGCCCACAGCCGCCTTGCGTGTCCCAACCCGCTCACTCCGTCCTCCTTCTCATCGCCCTGGTGCCCTGCGACCACCGCCCCGGCCGTGGCCGCATGCCGAGCCTGCACCCTCCGGCGTCATCGAGACGTCTCAATGTGAGACGCGGGCACGCCCGATCCGCCCGCGGCCGCGGACGTCGTCAGTAGGCGACGCCTTCCAGCCGGATCCCGAGCTGGCGGAGCCTCCGGTAGAGGGTGGCGCGGGACAGGCCAAGGGCGGCCGCGGCCCTCTCCTTGCTCCCCCCCGCCTCCGCCAGCGCCCTCAGGATGGCCGAGCGCTCGAGGGCCTGGAGCCTGGTCAGGGGTCTTCGGGTCGATCCCCGCAAGCGGGCGGGCAGGTCGTCCAGTCGGACCTCCCCGTGCGGACGCCGGACGACCAGCTCGACGACCAGGCGCTCCAGCTCGGAGAGGTTCCCGGGCCAGCCATGGCCCATCAGGACCTGCAGGGCCTCCGGGCTGAAGCGCGAGGTCGACCCGGCGCGGTGGCGTCGCATCAGGGCGACGGCGATCTCCTGGAGATCGTCGAGGCGCTCACGGAGGGGCGGCACCTCGATCGTGGCCGGGAACCGATCGCGCACCACCTGCCAGCCGTCTGGGTAGGGCCCGGCGCCCGGGATGGCGGTGGCCATCAACCACGGGCGCCCCGAGGGACGCTCCTGCTCGAGGAGACCCCGGAGGCCGGCCATGGCCCGGCGGTCCAGGGCCTCGAGGTGCCGGACGACCACCGTCCCCTCGCCCGCGGCCAGCCTCGACGCCAGTCCGCTCAGCCAGGGCCGCGCCCCCTGCATCAGGGCGAGGGCGGCGTCGCAGACGACGAACGGTGCCTCCGGGCTCGGGCCCACCTGGTGCAGGGCCCGCGCCACCGCGAGCTTGCCGGTCCCCGGCTCCCCGACGACCAGCACCGGCAGCCCCGAGCGAGCGCAGCGCAGCACCGCCCCGACCAGGCGCCGCCACGCCTCGCTCCGGCCGACCAGCCCCAGGCTGGAGGGCAACGAAGGCCGCTCGGCCGGCGGCGCCCCCCGGGGGGAGCCGGGCCTGTCTGGAGCCAGCTCGATGACGGCACCGGCCCTCCGGTCGGGGTCGGCGGCCGCGCGGCAACAGGCCTCCACCGACAGGCCACGGGCGAGCCGGAGCCGCCACCGGGTCTCCCGGCGGCTCGCCAGTGTCTCCGCCGCCTGCTCCCAGAGCAGGGCGTGGTCCTCGGGCCCCAGCAGCCGCGCGGCCGGGACGTTGGTGATGATCGTCTGCTCGCTCACCGCCACGACCGGACGATTGGTACGCCTGGCCACGGTCAGGAAGTGCTCGAGCAGGGCACGGTCGCGCTCCGAGGCGTCCTCGTAGAGACGCCGCTCGATGTCGCGCACCCCTTCCAGGAGCAGGGGGAGCATCAGCGGGCTGGTGTCCTCGAACCGGCAGGTGGCATCGAGGATTCCCTCCAGCCGGCCCGTGATGGGATTGGTGATGGGCACGCCGACACAGGTCAGCCACCGCAGCCACTCCGCATAGTGCTCGCCCCCCAGCACCCACGTCGGTCGGCGGTCCTCGGCCGCGGTGCCCACCCCGTTGGTGCCGACGGTGTCCTCGGCGTACAGGAAGCCCGGCGCCACCGAGAGGCGGTCGAGCCGCGCGTTCAGGCCCCGGTCACCGGCCCTCCGGTCCAGGAGCCGACCCCGCCGGTCGGCCAGGATGATCGTCATCCGGGTCCCCGCCACGGCCGCCGCCAGGCGTCCGAGGACCGGGCGGGCGGCCCTGAGGAGGCGGTCCTCCGGATCGATCTCCTGGAACGGAAGGTCGCAGGACGGGCAGGGAGGGACGCCGCTCAGCCGCGACCTGGACCACGAGACCGCGATTCGGGGTCGGGGCCGGCGTCCCGCTCGCCCCCCAGGGTCGGGGCACTCCTCCTCGGACGCCGCCTCCCACGGCACCTGGTCCGCCATGGGATCGGCCTGCCAGGGCGTTCGTCCCCCCCTCATCGTCGTGGCGCCCTGCCGGCGGGCCGCATCCCGGGGGCGGCGCGGCGGCGATCGTCCGCGCCTCCGGCCCGGCCCCCCGACCGCCGGTCCCGGAGGCGGCGAACGCCGCCCCTCGAGCCGTCTTCGACGACGGCGAGACGGGACACCCGCACGCCCATTCTTCCCGTGGACCTCCCGGGCCGCAGCCAGCCTTCCACGGCCTCTGGATACGAGATTCGCGGCAATCGCCGCGCTCGTCAAGCTCGTCGAAGGGCTCGCCGACCGCGGGCCGGCGACGGACGCGCGGAGCGTCGGCGCCGCCGTCTCGCCGACACGGCGGGAGCGGAGGGCCGGGACCACGATGCGCCCGGAGTGACGAGGGCACGACGCTCCCCGCGGCGCCGGGGCGCGTGCTCGACCGGTTCCGGGAACGGATCGATCGCGAGGCGGACGCCCGCGTCGAGCAGCGGATCGCCGACATCCGATCGGCCGATGCTCGCCTCGCCGGGCTCGCGATTCGCCTCATCGGCGCCATCGTGGCCCCGGTGCACGACCCTGAGGTGGTCGCCGCCCTCGCCGTCGAGCGGAACGTCGATCGCCTCCTCGTCAACCCGGCACTTCCTGGAACGGCACTTCGGCGACCTCCCCGTGGCCGTGGCGGGGCGCCGGCCGGACACGGCCCGAGACCGAACCGAGGCGGAGGCCCGGTCTCGCCCGGATCGCATGGCATCGACGCATCCCAGGGCTCAGGCCGAACGGACGCCGGCGACTCGGAGCTGGAGCCCGCGCCGCCCCCGCCCCGGGTCTCGCTACCCCGCCGGGACCGGACGACGATCCGGCGGTCGGTGGAGCGGGCGGAGGCCGTTGAGGGCGGCGAGGATGGTGGAGCCGTTGCTGAGCAGGCCGGCCACGGCCGGGCTCATGGGCACCAGCAGGGCGCCGATCAGGCCCAGGAGGTTGGGCACGGCGATCAGGGCCAGGTTCTGACGCACCAGCCGGATCGCCTCCCGGGCGCGGTCGAGCGCTCGGGGAAGGAGGGTCAGGTCGTCGTCGACCAGCACCACCTGGGCGGTGCTCGAGGCCAGATCGGAGCCGTTGCCCATGGCCACCGCCACGTGGGCCAGGGTGAAGGCCAGGCTGTCGTTGATCCCGTCCCCGATCACCGCCACCCGGAAGCCCCTCCGCGCCAGCTCTCGCACCACCCGCGCCTTGCCCTCGGGGGTGGCCCGGGCACGCCACTCGTCCAGGCCGAGGCCGTCGGCGATGCGTCGGGCCGCGCCCTCGGCGTCGCCCGAGAGCAGCACCAGGCGCCGGATGCCCCGGGCCCGAAGCTCCTCGACCACCGACCGCGCCTCCGGGCGCTGCTCGTCGCGCATCAGCACCGCCCCCAGGCAGCGCGGCGGCCGGGCGACCCAGACCCTGGTGGCGTCGCCGTAGGGATCGAGACCGCAGGGCAGGGACGGCAGGCGCACGCCGTGGCGTCTCATCAGGAGACGGTTGCCCACGAGATAGGTGGCCCCGCCCTCCAGCCGCGCCTCCACGCCCAGCCCGACCCGGTAGTGCCGCTCCAGGGGCGGCGCGACGGCCAGGCCCCGGGCCGCGGCCTCGGAGCAGAGGGCGAGCGCCAGGGGATGCCGGAGGGAGTGGTCGGCGGAGGCGGCCACGGTCAGCAGCTGGTCGGGGCCGAGCGTGTCGAAGGCATGGACCCCCACGATCCGCGGCCGTCCCGCGGTCAGGGTGCCGGTCTTGTCGAAGACCACGGCGTCGACCCGGGCCAGGGCCTCCAGCGCCGCCGCACCCTTGATCAGCACGCCCTCCCGGGCAGCGGCGGTGAGGGAGGCGAGCATGGTCGTCGGCGCCGAGACCCGTACCCCGGTGACGAGGTCGAAGGTGATGACGGAGGCGGTGCGCGAGGGGCTGCCGGTGGCGGCCAGCACCGCCGCGCCCAGGCCGAGCGTGGGCATCACGAACCGGTCGCCGATCCGCCGCACGTGGTCGGACATCCTGGTGTCCCCGATCGGCGCCCGCTCCAGAACCTCGACGATCCGACCGGCGCGCGAGTGCTCGACGTCGGTGCCGGCGACCACCTGGAGCTCGCCCTCGACCACCACCGTCATGGCGAAGACCCGATCCTCCTTCGATCTCCGCACCGGCAAGGGCTCCCCGGTCAGGAGCTGCTCGTCGATGGTCGCCTCCCCCGAGCGGACGACGCCGTCGACGGGGACGTGGTCGCCCGGCGCCAGGGCGACCACGTCCCCGGGGCGCAGGTCCACGACCCGGGTCGGCACCCGCTCGGTGCCGACCACCCTGCCCACGACCGCCTCGCGGTTGGCGATCAACCCGGCCAGCACGCGCCGCGACCGGGAGG
>DASRBU010000483.1:0-2256 GCA_035653475.1 Candidatus Dormiibacterota bacterium
CAACGACCCGCTCTCGGGCGCCTCCGCCTCCGCCGGCAACGCGGACGAGTTCATCCGCTTCGGGGAGTCGCCGGACTCCATCCTGCTGGTGGTGGCCGGAGCCAACAACGCCGGCGTCTCGACCGTGGTGCCCATGGTCCGTCCCATCTTCCCCTCGCAGGCGGTGCGGACGCCCTGAGGAGCCGGGCGGCGCCGCTCCGGCGGCGCCGCCTGCGCCGGCACGACCACCGGCGGGCCGCTGGGGAGCCATCCCGGCGTAGCCGGTCCCGAACCTCGGGGTTCAGCGGTGGCCCTGCACCCGCATCCGCATCCCCGCCCACGGCTCCCCCGGGCGGTCACCTCCAGACCCCGGCGAGGGGAAGCGGGGGTCGGTGCGCAGTCCGGCAGGCAGGCCCATGGCCGCGAACTCGGCCCGATCCACCCCCGGGCTGGTCGACGCGGCGCCCGGTGACGGCTGGAGGTCACGGGTCGAGCGTGTGCATGCCGATCTCGGCGACGGACGTGCGGCGCCGTCCACGCCGGGCTCGCGCCAGCGGCGCCCCGCCCTCCCGGTGAAGCACCCGCCGCCGACCGGGACCCGGCCCGCCTCCGGCGTCATCGGTGGGCTCAGGCCATCCGGGCCCACGGCGCCGTCACCGACCCTGCCGAGGCTGGAATGCCCGGCGGCGCCACCACAGCAGGACGCGGGTATCCAGCAGGAGCCCCACGGGAGCTGGCCGCGGAAGGCCGACGCCAGCTCCGGCGGCAGCTGGTCGAAGTCAGGCGCGATCCAGACGTGCCCCTCCCAGCCGCTCGGAACCCGGGCTGCCTGGAGCGCCCGGTAGGCCACGAGCCGTGCCACCGGCCTCCCCGCCCGGGCGATCACGATCTCCTCGCCGCGCTCCAACCGACCATCCGGTCCTCGCCCGGCGCTCCGGTCGGGGTCGGACCCGGGTCAGAGGTAGTCGGCCGGGTCCAGGCTACGGGGCAGGGTGGTGAAGTTCTGGAAGCCCTTGCGGGTGATGAGGCCGGTGTCCTCCACCCGCACCCCGCCCAGGCCGGTCAGGTAGAGACCCGGCTCGACCGTGACCACGTCGCCGGCGCGGAGTGGGCAATCGACCCGGCCCAGGGTCGGCGGCTCGTGCACCTCCAGCCCCACCCCGTGGCCGGTGGAGTGGTTCATGATCGGCCCCTCGGCCCTGCCCTCGAACCCGGGGGTGGAGGTCCCGTACCCGCGCTCGACCAGGGTCCGGCAGACTGCCCGGTGGATCTCTCGGCCGTCGACGCCGTCGGCCAGGCGGGAGATGGCCTCGTCCATGGCCGCCACGCAGGCCTCGTGCATGCGCCGGACCTCGTCCGGGACCGGGCCCACGACCACGGTGCGGGTCAGGTCGCCGTGGTAACGGGAGGTGGAGCCCTGAGGGAAGATGTCGATGACCACCGGGGCGCCGGCGCGGATGGGACCGGAGCCCCTGAGGTGGGGCAAGGCGCAGTCGGGGGCGCCGGCCACGATCATCTCCCGGGCCAGGTACCCGATCTCGTTCAGCGTCGCCTGGGCCCGGGCCATCAGGCGCTCCGAGGTCAGTGGGCTGTCCTCCAGCCAGAGCCAGCCGTCGCCGCCGGGCCGGGCCGCGGCCAGGAGCGCGATCACCTCGCAGCAGGCCGCCTCCGCGGCCTGCTGCGCCGCCCGGATGGCGTCCGCCTCCTCGGCCGTCTTGCGGCGCCGCTCCTGCACGAAGAGGTCCCGGTCGATCTCCACCTCCAGGCCCAGCCCGCGCAGCCCCTCGTAGAGCAGGGCCGGCAGCCGGGGCGAGACCCGCACCGCCCCCACCCCCCGCTCGGCCAGCACGCGGCGGGCCAGCTCCAGCCATTGCCCCAGGGGATCGGGATCGTCCTGCCAGCCCAGCTCCAGCCGGTCGGCGATCCGGGCCGCGCGCGCCTGGCGCCGGGCCCGGCCCACCTCCATCCCGGGGAGCACGAGCAGGTCGTCGCCCTCGCCGAAGCGCACGTAGAGCGCCTGCTCGACCGGGAAGCGGCAGGCGTAGAAGAAGTCGGCGTCGTCGTCTCCGCGGGAGAAGAGGAGAAGGGGCCTCACCGTTCGAAACTCTAGCCCCTCGGCCCCTCCTGTCGCCCGCTCGCCCGGACCAGGGCGAGCCGCCGCTCGATGGCCGCCGCCAGGATGGCGGCCAGGGCGGCGGGGGCCTCCACGTTGACCTCCTCCTCGACCGACTCCGCCAGCTCGCCCGGCAGGTGGCCGCGGAGCAGCTCGATCTGGCG
>DASRBU010000484.1:0-3666 GCA_035653475.1 Candidatus Dormiibacterota bacterium
GTCTACTCCTGGGCGGTAGCCCGGCGCCGGGCGGAGGCCAACCCCTGGCAGGCGCGGGGCATCGAGTGGCAGCTGCCCTCGCCGGTCCCGGTGCGGAACTTCGAGCGCATCCCGGAGATCGTGGCCTCGCCCTACGCGTACGGCGTTCCGGACGCGCCGCCGGTGGCCATCCTCCACGGCCCGGCGGTGGCGGCGGCAGGGGAGTAGCGGACCATGGCCGAGACCACCGGTGGCTACGGCGAGCCCGTCGCCGTCCGGCAACGCAACCTCTGGGCGGGGGTCCGGCTCTGGACCGCGGCCGAGGCCTTCTTCTTCGTCGGCTTCGTGTTCGCGTTCTTCTACCTGCGCGAGCTCGACAACCACCACATGTGGCGCGACCGGCACGCCAACCCGCCGCTGCTCTGGGGCAGCGTGATCCTGGCCTGCGTCCTGCTCTCCGCCGTCGTCGGGGGGTGGGGGGCGCGGGTGCTGCGCCGCGGAGGCGAGGGCCGGTGGCGCCGGGCCACGGTCCTGGCCCTCATCCTCGGCCTGGCCGCGGTGGTGCTCCAGTGCCTGGAGTGGCCCCACCTGGGCTTCCTGCCCACGGACGGTGCCTACGCCAGCGTCTTCCTCGGCTGGACCGGCTTCTACCTCCTCTTCTGGCTCGGCGCCCTGTACTGGCTCGAGATCGTCCTGGTGCCGACGCTGAGGGGGCGGGCCGAGGAGCGGCCCCCGGTCGCGGACGCCCGGGCGGCGGCGCTGCACCTGGAGTTCCTGGCCCTGGTGGGGATCGTGGCCTACCTCCTCCTCTACCTGGTGGCCTGAGTTGGACGGCGGGGCGAGGCGGCGGTGATCGTCGCGGCGGCGTGGCAGGACGACCTCCCCCTGGCCGGGGTGCTGGTCGCCCTGGGGCTCTACCTCCTGGGCAGCAGGGGTCGTCCGGCCCTGGTTCCCAGGACACGGTCGGCGAGGCGCCACCGGCGCGCCGCCGCCTTCCTCGCCGGCCTGGCGGTGATCGTGCTGGCGCTGCAGCCGCCGCTGGACGAGCTGGCCGGCCGCGATCTGTGGGCGCACATGGTCCAGCACCTGCTGCTCATGGTCGTGGCCGCCCCCCTGCTGGTCCTGGCCGGGCCCTGGCTGAGGCTGTGGCGGGGCCTGCCGGTGAGCTGGCGGCGGCCGGTGGCGCGCGCGCTGCTGGGATGGGCGCGGACCGCCCCGATTCGGGCCGCGGCGGCCTGGATCGGCGCGCCGGTCCCGGCCTGGACCCTGTTCAACCTCGACCTCGTCGCCTGGCACCTTCCCTGGGCGTACGACCTGGCCGTGCAGGTGCCGGTCGTGCACGACCTCGAGCACGCCTCCTTCCTCGGCCTGGGCATCCTGTATTGGGCCCAGGTCATCGACTCGCCACCCTTCCGCACCCGGCTCGACAACGACCTGCGTCGGGTGGCGTACCTGGTGTCGGGGATGATCCCCAGCTGGGGGCTGGCCGTCGTCCTCGCCTTCAGCGCCGTCCCGGTCTACGCCGCCTACGCGAAGGGGCACCCCGGTCTCTCTGCCCTGGCCGACCAGCAGATCGCCGCCGGCATCATGTGGGTGCCCGGGTCCGTTCCGGCCTCGCTGGCGATCTTCTGGCACCTCTATCGCTGGCTCGCCGCCGACGCCGATGGCGAGGGCACGGCGGCGGGTCAGGGACGCCGACGTCATCTCGAGGGTGGTACGTGATGCAGCAGTACTGGCTCGTCTCCACGCTGACCCTGGTGGTCCCGCTGGCGTTGTTGCCGCTGGCGCTGGCCTGGATCTTGCGGTGCCTGCGCCGAGCCCCGGAGCGGTCCGAGGACGGTGGGCTGGGAGAAGGTGAGCTGCGGTAGGCCGGCCACGGGGCGGTGCCGGCACCGGCGGGTGTGGTGGAATTACGTGGGCGAGGTGGCCAGGGATCGTCGCGTCGGCACCGGCATGATGGGCGGAGGTGGGGGACGGTGATCGGGACCCGCCGGCCGGGGCCCTCGTCGCTGGACGCGGTCACGGTCTGGCTGCTGGGAGCGGCCGTCCCCGAGAGCCGTCCCGGTCCCTGGCTGCGGTTGCTCGCGGCCGCGGCCGCGGCCACCACCGGTGTGGTGGCGGTCACGGGCGCGCTGGTGGCCTGGCCGGGACACGAGGCCTCGGTGGCCCTGGCCCTGCCCCCACTGGTGGCCCTGGCGATCACGGCGCTGCTGGCGCAGCGGCGCCTCCTGGTCCTGGCCTGGACGGCGCTGGCCGCCTTCCTGGCCAACGTTCCCCTCGGGGCCGTGATCCACGGGGGCGAGGGCGGGGGATGGCTGGTCGGGCTCCACCTGGCTCTGGCCGCCTCGAGCTGCGCCGCCGCGGCCGCCGCGGCGGCGCTGACCTTCGCCGGCGGGAGCGAGGCACGAACCTGGTCCTGGCGCGACTACCTGACCCTGACCAAGCCCGGGGTCATGGTCCTGCTCCTGGTCACCTGCGTCGCCGCCATGTACGCGGCCGACCCTCGGGTGGCCCCGCTTCGGGTCCTGCTCACCGTGATCGGAGGAGCGCTCGCCTCGGGCGGGGCCAGCGCCCTCAACCACCTGATGGACCGAGACATCGACCGGCTCATGGGCAGCCGGACCAGCCGCCGGCCGGTGGCCGCCGGCCGGATCCCTCCGGCCCAGGCCCTGGAGTTCGGCATGGCCCTCTCGGCCTTCTCCTTCGTGCTCCTGGCCTGCACGGTGAACCTGCTGGCGGCCGCGCTGGCGTTGGCCGGCAACCTCTTCTACGTGCTCGTGTACACGCGCTGGCTGAAGCGCGCCACCGCCCAGAACATCGTCATCGGCGGGGCGGCCGGGGCAGTCCCTCCCCTGGTGGGGTGGGCAGCGGCGACCGGTCGGCTCTCCGCCACCGCTCTGGCCATGTTCGCCATCGTCTTCTTCTGGACCCCGCCCCATTTCTGGGCGCTGGCCCTCCTCATCCGCCGACACTACCAAGCGGCGCGCATCCCCATGCTGCCGGTGGTGAGCGGCGAGACCTCGACCGCCCGTCAGGTCTGGTGGTACTCGCTGGCCCTGGTCGGGCTGACCCTCCTGCCCCTGGCCTGGCGCGGCTTCGGGCCGCTCTACGCGGCCGCGGCCCTGGCCCTGGGGGGCTGGTGGTTGAGCCGGGCCTGGCGTCTGCGCCGTCATACCGGCCCCGGGTCGGCCCGGGCCTTGTACCTCTCGTCGCTGCTCTACCTCGCCCTGCTCTTCGCGGCCATGGCCGTCGATCGGGTGGTGAGCGCCCGGTTCGTCGCCGGCTAACGACTCTGTCATCGTCACCTCGGGCCCGATTGATCGATACTGGACGAAGAGCGTCGTCCAGGCACCCGGGGGGTTGGAGTGGAGTCGGGAGGTTGCTGTGCGCCGCGAGGCGGCGAGCGCCTCGGCCTTCCCGATCTACCGGGAGGGGCGAGCTGAGCCGCGCGCTGCTCGGCCTGCGCGAGGCGCCGCCGGCCGACAAGGGCCGGATCCTGGTCATCGACGACGAGGCGCGGATCCTGGAGTTCGTGGCTCGCGGCCTGCGTCTGGAGGGCTTCGAGGTCGACGCCGTGGGCGATCCTCACCAGGGCTTGCGCGCCGCGCTCGAGCGCCACTACGACCTGGTCATCCTGGACCTCCTGATGCCGGGGCTGCCCGGGATCTCGGTCCTGGATCGGATCGT
>DASRBU010000485.1:0-15736 GCA_035653475.1 Candidatus Dormiibacterota bacterium
GGAAGAGGTCGAAGCCGTACTCGGCCGGGGCGGGGGGTGGGATGGCGTGGACGGCCACGACCTCGGCCCCCAGCGCCCTGGCCAGCCGGATGGCGGTGACGAGGGCGGCGGCGGCGTGCTCGGAGCCGTCGATCCCGACCACGATCCGCGGGGATGGGGTCGACGCCGTGCTCGGTCCCATCACGGTCAGCCTCCGCCGGCTCGGCCGAGTGGGGAGCGGCCGGCCGCACCGGTGGCGGCGAGGCCGGGAGCCGGTGTCGGGCCGGGCGGTGGCGGCGCCTGACCGGGATGCTGGGCGGCGCGGCCGGCGACCTCGACCACCGGCGTCGGCGGTCGCGGTCCGCGTTCCCGTTCTCGGCTCCGCTCGCGCCGGCGGTGGATGGCCCGGCGGAGCTCGAAGGTACCGACGTTCGTCGGATCGGGCCGTGGCGCCTCACGGCCCGGCGGCTCTGCCTTCACGGGTACGTCGTTCATCCGTGGCCTCCGTGTCGCTCGCCCCCCGCTCCGGCACCGGCGTGGAGGGCTCGTCTCCACCCCGACCGCGGTTGGATCGGAGGTCGCCGCCCTGGGCGAGGGGAGGGCCGGTGGGTGGTGTCCCGCCGGCGGGCCGGGCCTCCGAGCGGGTCCGGACATCCAGCACCCCGGGAACGGTGCGGGCCAGGATCTGGGCCAGGCGGAGCGTGCTCGGGTCCTGGCCCGAGAGCTCGACCACACCGTCGCGCACCCGCACCCCCAGGCCGGCGAGGCGCATGCCCTCGTCGGCCAGCAGGCGCCGAATGCCGGCCTCCAAGTCCTCGTCTCGGCGCGCCATGACCTTGATCAGGTCATGGCGGCTGATCACCCCCACCACGCGGTCGCCACGCAGCACGGGTAGGCGCTTCACCCCCGTCTCGAGCATCCGGCTGGCCGCCAGCCCGAGGTCGGTGTCCTCGTCGACGGACATCACCTCGCGCGTCATGACCTCGTCCACCCGCGAGGGGAGGGGCTCCCGGCGGGGCGCGAGGGGGGTGGCCAGCGCCCGCGGGTCGGGGGAGGTCTCGAGCGGGAGCAGATCCGCCTCGGACACGATCCCGATCAGCCGGTGCCGGTCGTCCACGACGGGCAGGGCGCTGATCCGATGGCGGGCCAGCAGGCCCGCCGCCTCCTTGCAGGAGGTGTCGGGCCCGACCGTGATCGCGGGTGAGGTCATGACCTCTCCGACCCTCATCGCCAGCGGACCTCCGACGTCCGTCCCGCCACCGCCGGATGGTGCGACCTCACGTGCCCTGCTCCAGCGTCCGCCGGGCTCGCTCGTATTCCTCCTGGCTGATCTCTCCGGCGGCGAAGCGTCGGCGCAAGATCTCCAGGGGCTGATCCGCCGGCGACTGGCCGGGTCGGCTTCGGGCGCCCATCAGGCTTCGGATGGCCCACACCACCAGCGCCACCAGGCCACCCCAAAAGATCAAGGTGATCAGGACGTTGAGCAGCATCACCCCCCAGCCGAGCTGCCCCGGATACCACCACATCATGCCGATGCAACCTCCTTGCAAACACGATCCCACCCTCGACGTGGGCGCTCCAGGGCCGACCGGCCGGTCGCCTTCGGGACTCGGGTCGGGGTCGTCCTCGGCGGCCCGGGCCCTTCGACTCGTCCCGGATCGGCTCTTCCGCCCTGGGCCGGTCCCGAGGTCGTCCCTACGGTGATGGCATGCACCTGCATCCTCGGCACCCCGAGCTCCACTTCCGGGCCGGGGAGGTGGTCCGGGACCTGATCATCGGCACCTCCGACGGCCTGACCGTTCCCTTCGCCCTGGCCGCCGGCGTCTCGGGCGCCGTGAGCAGCACCCATCTGGTGGTCACGGCGGGGCTGGCGGAGGTCGCCGCCGGGTCCATCGCCATGGGCCTGGGCGGGTACCTGGCCGCCCGGGGGGAGGCCGAGCACTATCTCCGGGAGCGCCGCAGGGAGGAGCGGGAGGTGGCCGAGGTCCCGGACCAGGAGCTGGCCGAGGTGACCACCATCCTCGGCCGCTACGGGGTCGACCTGGACCTGGCCCAGAACGCGGCCCGGGCCTTGCAGCGACATCCGGAGCGGTGGGTCGACTTCATGATGCGGTTCGAGCTGGGGCTCGAGGAGCCCGACCCGCGGCGGGCGCTGCGCAGCGCCCTCACTATCGGGGGCGCCTACGTGCTGGGCGGCCTGTTCCCCCTGCTCCCCTACCTGCTCGTCTCCGCCCCCCTACGCGCGCTCCTCGTCTCGGCCCTGCTCACGCTCGCCGCCCTGGCCCTCTTCGGTTTTGTCAAGGGACGACTCACGGGTACCTCGGCGGCCCGCTCGGCGCTCCAAACCGCCGTGATCGGGGGCCTGGCCGCGGGGGCCGCCTTCGCCCTGGCGCGCCTCATCGCCTGAGCGGACTCGTGTGGCGGCCGAAGGCCGCGGGTCAGGAGGTCTCGGCCGGCGGCACCCGGCCCTGGCTCGGCCAGGCCTCCAGCGCCAGCAGGTCCCGGGCCGAGACCATGCCCATGAGTCGTCCGTGCTCCACCACCGGCAGATGGCGGATCCCCAGCTCCAGCATGCGCTCGGCCACCGTGGCGCTGTCCTCCGAGGGATCGGCGGTGACCGGCTCTGGGGTCATGTAGGCGGCTGCCACCGCCGCCTCGGCGACGCCGTCGGCGACTGCGGCCACCAGGTCTCGCTCGGTCAGGATGCCGACCAGACGCTCGCCCTCGAAGATGGGCAGCGAACCGATCCCGTGGGCGCGCATGCGCGTGGCCAGCGTCCGCAGCGACTCCGTCACCTCGCCCCGCACGACCTCGGGGCTGACGAACGTCCTGATCTGCATGCTCAGAGCCTGCGCCGCTCGCGGCCGGACGGCGAGGGTCGAACGGCCCCTTCTCCCGGGACCGCTCAGCCACGCCGACCCACGGCCGCCAGTTCGGCGAGCCCGGTGGCGACGTCCCGGGCCAGCGCCTGGCCACCGGGGACCAGCCCCGGGTCCGTGGTCACCCCCAGGCCCATGGTCCGGCCGACGGTCAGCATGCCGATGGAGAGGCCGAGGGAGGGGGGGAGGGGCAGCAGCGGGTAGGCGCCGACCAGCGGCGCCCCCAGCAGCCTGGGCGGCTCGGGCAACCCGGGGACGTCGGAGACGATCAGGTGGGCGAAGGGCAGCCGAGCCAGCGCCCGGACCAGGGCGGCCTCGGCGGGGGCGGGGAGCAGCTCGCCGCCGGCCAGCGCCACGGCCAGGGCCGGGGCCTCGTGCCACCGGCGCGCGGCGGCCTTTGCCTCCTGCACCTGGCGCAGGCACTCCAGCGGCGCTTCCCCCGGCCGCAGATCGACGAAGACGGCGCTGACCCGGTTGGCGGCGTTGTGGCCCCGGGCCGGGACCGCGACCGGCAGCATCACCCGGAGGCGCCGGCCGGCCGCCTCGTCCCCGGTCCGGCGCAGGCGCCGACCGAGGCCCAGCATGACCGCGGCCAGGGCGACGTCGTCGATCGTGCCGCCCAGATCCCGCCGCGTCTGCTCGATCAGGTCCAGCGAGAGGTCGGCGGTGGCGAAGGCCCTTCGGGGACCGACCCGCCCGTTGAAGGGGCCGGGCGGCACCAGCGGTCCGTGGGCCAGGCGACGCGCGATCCCGGCCGCCACCGCGGCCGGATCGGGGCCGCGGCCGGCCTCCCGCCCGGAGGCGAAGCGGGGGCGGGGCCGGTCCGACCGCTGCGCCTCCGGCGTTGCCGGGGAATCGTCGAAGATGGCGGCCACGGTCTCCACCCCGGCGATGCCGTCGGCCAGGGCGTGGTGGAGGCGGACCAGCAGCGCCTGCCGGCCCTCCGGGAGCCCGTCGACCAGCGTCATCTCCCAGAGCGGCCGTCGCCGAGGCAGCGGGCGGGCATGGAGGCGTGCCGTCAGCTCCAGCAGGCGGCGCCAGCCGGCGCGAGGGGGCAGACGGTAGAAGCCCAGATGTCGGTCGAGGTCGAAGGCCGGATCGGCGACCCAGAGCGGGCGGCCGAGGTCGAAAGGCAGCCGCAGCGGCCGCTGTCGCAGACGGGGCAGCAGGGGCAGCCGATCGCGGACACGCTCCCGCAGCTCTTCGGGCCGGATCGGCCCCCCGGCGCGCCGGGCGGGGTCGAGGATGGCCAGCCCGGCGACGTGCATGGGCAGCGCCGGCCCCTCCAGGAAGAGGAAGGCAGCATCCGCGGCGGCCATCGGCTCCGCCCCCAGCATCCGACCGAGACCGATCCGCACCCTGGTCCTCCTCCTGGAGGTCAGACCTCGGCGGCCGACGGACGCGTCCGTCGGCGCCTCCAACCAGAGCCTACCCGGCCGGGGCCGGGGCGGGCCCGTGGGAGTTCGGCGATGCCCGGGCGCCCGGCGGCGGAGCGAACCGGCGGCGCCGACGGCCGGCTCCGAACCGCGTCCCCGCCTCACAGGTGGGTGTGGTGGTCCTCGGCCAGGACGGCGTGCTGGGCCGCGGTGACCCGGAGCAGGAACGACTTCTGGGCGGAGAGGATGCGGTGGGCCAGGATCAGCTGGGTCAGGGCCAGGGGATCGCTGTGACGGCGCCCCCGAGCCGCCTCGTAGTTGCCCAGCCGCTCCGGTGGCACCCGATGCACGTGGCCGTGGTAGCCGTCGATGTGAGCCCAGATGGTGCGCTCCACCAGCTCCGCCTCGGGGGCGGTGATCCTGCCGTCGATGTCGATGACGTCGGAGCGTCGACCGTCCTCGTCCCGGGTATCGAGGAGCAGACGTACCCGCTCGGCCCGGTGGAGGGAGCGATCGAAGGAGAGGCGGGGCAGGCTGTGACGCTGGACGATGTGGACGTTGAGGTGCCGCATGTCGCGCCACCCCGGCGCCGGTCGGTAGAACCGCACCACCATGTCGGCCCAGCGCCGCTGGGGACGGATGTACGCCTCGGCGTCCGGACGCCGGGCTTCGATCTCGGCCAGCACCTGGGCTCTCGAGTACCCGCGCTTGGCCACGTCGCGTTGCAGCTTCCAGGCGACCCGTAGCTCGGGTTCGGGATCGAGCCAGATCCGGAGGTCGAAGGCGTTGCGGATCCCGGGCGCGAGGAAGGGGTGGAGGCCCTGGACGATGACCACCTCCCGCGGGCGCAGCCGCTCGGGAGCCGCGAAGGTACCGTCGCGGTGGTCGTAGACCGGCTTTTCGATCGCCTCCCCCCGTTTCAGCGCCCAGATGTGGGACTCCATCAGGGCGAAGTCGTTGGCCCGGGGGTTGAGGGGGGTCAGGCCCACCAGGGCTCGCTGGCGGCGATCCAGCGAATGGTAGTCGTCCAGGCACAGGGTGGTGATCCGGTCCTCCCCGAAGAGGCCGTAGAAGGCGGAGGTGAGGGTGGTCTTGCCGCTGCCGCTGTCGCCTCCGACGCCCACGAAGATGGGTCGCGTACCGATCTCCGCCGACGTCATCGGCCTCGGTCCCTCCGCCGCTGCGGGTGGGGCCGGGTCGGCCTCCGGCCTGGCCGCGGGGAGCCCTGGAGATCGGTCGTGGTCCCGATCCCTCCGGGACTCGGCTCGGACCCGCGACGCGCGACGTCCATGATTTACACAAGCTACGCCGGGGCGGCTATGTTGTCAAATGCAAGTTTTCGATGCCAGCATGTTGTATTATGCATGGAACCCGCTGCCCACCTGGAATCAAGCCGGGGCGCGCCGCAGACCCGACGCCGATGCCCGGCGCCGGTCGTCAGTCCGGGTCGGACACGTAGGTGTCCGAGAGGTGCTCGAAGTCATGGGCCAGGGAGGGCAGATCGTACGTCACCAGCTCTGGCCCTTCCCAAACCGCGCCCAGGAACTCGGCCAGCGCCGGCTCGTAGAGGCCGGCGGGCTCGTTCCCGCTCCAGCGAAATCCGACCGGCAGGCCATCGTCCCGCCATCCCAGCACCACCCGCTCCCGTGTCATCCCCCCGCCTCCGGCCCGGTGTCGAAGACACGGCTCAGCGTGAGGTCCTCGCTCTCGATCGTCACCAGATCCCGCTTGGTCAGCCGATGGCCTCGACGGGCCAGCTCGTACAGGCGCACCGCCTGCCGCATCCGTGCTCGGTCCAGGGCGTTCCTCACACTCCGCCCGTTGGCGAAGCGCGGTTGTCGCATGCGTCGGTGCAGGTACTCGCGAAACCTCGTCTCGGCATCGACCGCGAAGCGGTAACGGTGCTCACGCATCATCACCTCCGCGATCGCCATCAGCTCCTCGAGCGTGTAGTCGGGGAACTCGACGTGATGGGCGACCCGTGAGCTGAGCCCGGGCACGTCGGCGAAGAAGCGCTCCATCTTCTCCCGGTATCCGGCGAGGATCACGACCAGGTTCTGGCGCTCGTTCTCCATGGCCTGGAGCAGCAGCTCCACCGCTTCCTGGCCGTAGTCGCGTTCGTTGTCCAGCCGGTAGAGGTTGTAGGCCTCGTCGATGAAGAGCACGCCTCCCATGGCCCGTTTCAGGACCTCCCGGGTTCGGGGGGCGGTGTGGCCCACGTACTGGCCGACCAGATCCTCGCGCGAGGCCACCACCAGGTGCCCCTTGCGGACGTAGCCGAGCCGGTACAGCAATTCGCCCATGCGCATCGCCACCGTCGTCTTTCCGGTGCCAGGGTTGCCGGTGAAGCACATGTGCAGGGTGGGGGGCTTCGTCTCCAGCCCCAGCCGCCGGCGCAGCCGCTCCACCAGGAGCAAGGCGGCCAGCTCCCGAAGGCGTCGCTTGACCTCGCCGAGCGCCACCAGCTCGTGGTCCAGCCGCTCCAGCACCTCCTCGATCCGGGCCTCCTCCAGGACGCCGGCGGCCTCCACCACGGCCTCGTCCGGGATCTCGTCCAGGGGGGCGGCGAGATCCTGGAACCGGGGCTCGGCCGCCTCCCTCCGTCCTCCGTCCGTCGCCGTGCCCGGTCCCAGCGGGGGCATGGCGGCGGCGCCCGGGGTGGGATCAGGCACGGCCGTCTCCGTAGCGCTCACCCGGGGGCCGCTCACCGGAGTACGGGTGCAGCCGGTAGCGGATCACCCGATCCCGTTCCTCCTGGCGGTCCAGCCGGAAGCCCGGTTCGTGGGCGGGTCGATGCACGATGAACTGCAGGGCGGTGGTTTGCCGGGTCAGCCTCGGGTCGTAGAGGCTCACCCGGAGGTAGTGATCGGGGAAGGCTTCCCGACACCGCTGCACCTCGCGCAGGGCGGCCACGGCGTCTTCGAGGTCGAACATCGGCATCCCCCACATCTCCCAGTACACGTTCCGAGGGTGGGGGTCGTCGGTGAACTCGATGGAAACGGCCCAACCGTGGTCGATCCCGTACTGGACCTGGGCCACGATCTGCTCGTCGCTGAGGTCGGGGAGGTAGGAGAAGGTGCCCTGGGTGATCCGCAGGCCACCGCGGATGGGGGGGTGGGGTTCCTGACCGGGTGCCGTCATACGTTCCTGCCCTCCTGGCTCAGGATGCGACCGGGGTCGGCGTCTCCACCACGTCGGGCACGTCGGTGGACTCGAAGTCGAAGGTGACGTCGCCCCACACGTCCAGGGCCGCGCGCAGCTCGGGTGACCAGGCGGCGGCACGGCGCAAGATCTCCGGTCCCTTGCGCATGAGGTCACAGCCCTCGTTGCGAGCCTGGATCATGGCTTCGAGGGCGACCCGGTTGGCGGTGGCCCCGGCTGCGATCCCCATGGGGTGGCCGATGGTGCCGCCCCCGAACTGGAGCACCACGTCTTCGCCCAGGTAGTGCAGCAGCTGATGCATCTGACCGGCGTGGATGCCGCCCGACGCCACCGGCATCACACCCGGTAGGTGGCACCAGTCCTGGTCGAAGAGCACGCCGCAGGCCGGATCTCGGCACACCAGGTCCTCGCGGAGGCTGTCGTAGTAGCCCTTGATGGAGGCGGGGTTGCCCTCCAGCTTGCCCACCACGGTGCCGGCGTGCATGTGGTCGACGCCCAGCAGGCGGCACCACTTGGCGAGCACCCGGAAGTTCACGCCGTGGTTCTTCTGCCGCGTGTAGGTGGCGTGGCCGGCTCGGTGCAGGTGCAGGATGGTGCCGTTGGCCCGGGCCCACCTCGACATCGAGGCCATGGCGGTGAAGCCCGCGGTCAGGTCGATCATGATGATGACGCTGCCCAGCTCTTTGGCAAACTCGGCCCGCTCGTACATCTCCTCCATGGTCGCGGCCGTGACGTTCAGATAGTGACCCTTGATCTCGCCGGTCTCGGCCATCGCCCGGTGCACCGCCTCCATGCAGTAGAGGTAACGGTCGCGCCAGCGGTTGAAGGGCTGGGAGTTCATGTTCTCGTCGTCCTTGACGAAGTCCAGCCCACCGCGCAGCGCCTCGTAGACCACGCGACCGTAGTTGCGCGGTGAGAGGCCGAGCTTGGGCTTGGTGGTGGCCCCCAGGAGCGGCCGTCCGTACTTGTTGAGGATCTCTCGCTCCGCGACGATCCCGTGGGGAGGCCCCGGGAAGGTCTTGACGTACGCCCTGGGGAGGCGCAGGTCCTCGAGCCGGAGCGCTCGGATCGCCTTGAATCCGAACACGTTGCCGATGATCGAGGAGGCCAGATTGGGGATCGAGCCCTCCTCGAAGAGATCGAGCTTGTAGGCGATGTAGGCCAGGTACTGGGGCGGCTCGGTTCCCGGCACCGGATCGATGCGATAGGCCTTGCCCTGGTAGTTCTCGTAGGCGGTCAGGCGATCGGTCCAGACCACCGTCCAGGTGGCCGTGGACGACTCGCCGGCGACCGCGGCCGCCGCCTCCTCCGGCTCCACCCCCGGCTGCGGGGTGATCCGGAAGGCGGCCAGGACATCGGTCTCCTCCGGCTCGTAGTCGGGACGCCAGTAGCCCATCAGCTTGTAGGGGATCACCCCCGAGGCCCATCGCGACCTCTGGTGGACGGGCTCGCGCTCGATGGACACCTTGTCGACCTCCTTGTCGGTCCGAGATCCCGAGGTCGGGGCCCCGGTTCCGTTGAGCGGCCTCGCGCTCGCGGGGCCGATGGGGAGGTCCCCGCGGCCGGACGTCAGCCGTCCCGCGCTCGACGAGGCCGGTTCCTCACCTGAGCCAGGGTAGGCGAGGAATATCATGTTGTCAAATTCAATATTTTGATATGATGATGAAGAAATCATCATGAGAGCCAGGGGCCTCGAACGACGGCTGACCCTGCACCAGCTCCGCATCCTCGTCACCGTGGTGGAGTGCGGAAGCTTCACCCGCGCCGGCGAGGCGCTCGCCCTGACCCAGCCCGCCGTCAGCCATCAGATCCAGGCGCTGGCCCGGGCCGTCGGCCACCCCCTCTTCCAGCCCCTGCGGGGCACGCTCGAGCTGACGCCGGTGGGAAGGGCGCTCTACGAGCGGGCCCGCCGCATCCTGGCCCTGGTCGCCGAGACCGGTGAGGCGATCGAGGAGCTGGCCGGCGTCCGGGCCGGCTCGTTGAGCGTGGCCGGCGACACCACGGTCGGCATCTACGTGCTGCCCGACGCCCTGGCCGGCTTCCGCCACGTCCGTCCCGGGGTCGAACTCCGCCTCGACGTCCTCAACCGGCAACAGGTCCGGGAGCGCTTGCTCTCCGGGGATTCCGACCTGGGTGTGGTCGGGCGTCCCTTCGAGCCGGAGCTGTTCTGTGCCGAGCCCCTGCTGGAGAACACCTTGATGTGCTTCAGCGCTCCCGACCATCCCCTGGTGGCGAGGGAGCCGCTGCAACCGGCCCAGCTACTCGACGGCCCGCTCCTGCTCCGGGAGCCGGGCTCGGGCACTCGCGAATCGGCCGAGGCCATCCTCCGCCGGCACGGGGTCGAACCGGTGGCGGCCATGCAGCTGGCCAGCAACGGGGCCCTGAAGCGGGCCGTGGCGCGAGGGCTGGGCGTGACCGTCCTCTCCGTCTACGCCGCCCGGCTGGAGATCGAGATGGGGCTCCTCCACCCCTTGCGGGTGGAGGGCTTCCCGGTGCGTCGCACCTGGCACGTGGTCTGGCCCCGCGAACGCATCCTGAGCCCCGCCGCCCAGGCGTTTCGCGCCTACCTCCACGGCCCCGAGTGGCGGACGTCGCTGCGGCTGCCCCTGGGCAGCGAGTGAGGGACGCCGGCCGGGCCGCCACCGGCGGGCGCCACCGGTGGCCCGCTCGGGTTCGCCCTTCCCCTTCGGCCGCGCGCCTCGGTTCCGGGTCACGGCAGCGCCCCGGCCGCAGGGACCGGGTGCCGGAGGACGCGGTGATCGCGGTTGCCGGCGCCGCCTGGTGGCCACGGCCATCCCCGTCCGGGCGGTGGCGTCGCGGGCGGGAGGCGGCGCAGCCAGGGTCGGCTGGGAGGGGGCTCGCGGGTCGTGCCCGGTCGCCGACGAGACCGGGGAGGGCCGCCGGTGCGATCCTACGTCGTGGGCCCGGGAGGGCGGCTTCGGGCACGGACCAGGAGGGTCGTCGCGAGGGCGGCCCTCCTGATGACCGTGGCCGGCGGGGACGTCAGCCGGCCTGGGGATGGGGTGCGGCGGTCGCTCGGCGGCCCTCGTCGGGCGGCACCATCACCAGCTTGATCTGGAGACGCCGTCGGCTGAGACGCAGCGGCAGCACGCTCCGGCCGTAGTAGGAGTTGATGGTGTAGGCGCCAGCCAGGTAGAGGGCGATCAGCCCCGAGGCCACGGCCGCCCAGCCGCTCGCCACCATGGTGGCCAGGTTGAGGTTGCCGATCAGGGTCGCCGCGGCCAGGAAGAGCGCGATCGCCAGGGCGGCGTAGGTGCCGAACATGGTGGCGCCGACCCGCCAGCCGGCGACCGCCAGGAAGAGGGCGATCAGGCCGAAGCAGGCGACCAGCACCCCCAGCGGTCCGAACTGGTGAGAGGCGAGCGCGGTGCGTGCGGTCAGGCCGACCACGCCGGCGAGGCCGAAGAAAGCCCCGAAGACGCCGAAGCCGGTGGCGCCGAGCAGGTCGTCGCGGCGGAACGCCCACATGGCGGCCAGCAACTGCACCAGACCCCCGAAGATCAGGACGCCGGGCAGGATCGCCTCCAGCCCCGACCAGGTGGGGCGAAACCAGGTCGCCAGCATCGCGCCCGAGGTGACCAGCGCGGTGCCCAGGGCCGCCATGCCCAGAGGTAGCGCGTCCGCCACCGTGGCCGCGGACTGCACGGCGAGGCGGCTCAGGTCGCCGTCGCTGGCCTCGCCCTCCACGGGGCCGCCCCGCGTCCAGTGGACGGGAGACGGGATCGATGCCATTGTCTCACCTCCTTCTAACTATCGATAACAATATTTATCCTACTACCTTCGTATCCTCAAGGGACGACATGGACCTGACCGAGCTGGTGGGGCGGTTCGGGCATGCCCTGCACGTTCCCCCGGACCTGGGCCGGAGCCAGAACACGATCCGCGCCTACCGCAGCGACTGGGCGGACTTCGGCGGCTGGTGTGCGGGACGGGGGCGGGTCGCGCTGCCGGCCGAGCCCGAGACGGTCTGCCTCTACCTGGCCGACCGGGCGGCGGCGGGGGTGCGGCCCTCGACGCTCCGCCGCCGTCTGGCGGCGATCGGGAAGGTGCACCTGGCCGCCGGCCACCTGCTGCCCCCGACCCGGCATCTGAGCGTGCGCAGGGTCATGGCCGCCATCGAGGAGCACGGTCCGCCGCCCATCGGCCGCAGGGCGTTACCGGCCGAGGAGCTGCACCTGGTGGTGGAGCGGCTGCCGGTCGGCACCCGTGCCGCCGCCCGCGACCGGGCGCTGCTGCTGCTCGGCTTCGCCGGCGGGTTGGGTCGCTCCGAGCTGGTGGGGCTGGACTGCGAGGATCTGGAGGAGGTGGAGTCGGGCCTCCAGGTCCTGGTCCGGAGCGGGCGCGCCGGCCACCTCGGGCGCCGGATCGCGGTCGCCCTCGGCCCCCTGCCCGAGACCTGCCCGGTGGCGGCGGTTCGGGCCTGGCGGAAGGTGGCGGAGATCGCCACGGGGCCGTTGTTCCGCCCCGTCGATCGGCACGATCGGGTGCTCCCCCGCCGGCTCAGCCCGCAGTCGGTGGCCCTGGTGGTCAAGCGGGCGGTCCGGCACCTCGGTCGGGAGGCGGAACTCTACGCCGCCCATTCCCTGCGCTCGGGCGGCGCCCGGCTCCAGGTGGCGCCGGACGGTTCCCCTGGCGGAGGGCGTGGTTCGGGCTGATGGTGCCCGGTCGGGCCGGGGGGTCCGGACGGTGGAGGCCGAAGGTCCCCCAGGGAGGGGGGCCAGCGACGGGGTCGGCGGGCGGATGGCGGGGGTAGGCTGATGGCCATGGCGGATGCAGGAGCGACGGAGCGAAGGCTGCCGCTGCGGGTGATGCTGGTGGACGACCACGAGGTGGTCCGGAGCGGGCTCCGCGCCATGCTGGAGGCGGCGGGCGACATCCGGGTGGTGGCGGAGGCGGGGACGGTGGCGGAGGCGGTGGCGGAGGCCGAGCGGGTCCGCCCGGATCTGGTGGTGATGGACGTGCGCCTGGCGGACGGAAGCGGCATCGAGGCGACGCGGGAGATACGGACGCGGCGGCCGGAGACCCGGGTGCTGATGCTGACCTCGTTCGCCGATGACGAGGCGCTGTTCGCCTCGATCATGGCCGGGGCGAGCGGGTACGTGCTGAAGCAGATCCGAGGCGGAGAGCTGGTGAGGGCCATTCGGGCGGTCGGAGAAGGTCGGAGCCTGCTGGACCCGGCGGTGACGGCGACGGTCCTGGAGCGGCTGCGACGGGGGAAGCACCTGCTCAAGGACGAGAAGCTGTCGCGGCTCTCGGCGCAGGAGGAGCGCATCCTGGGTCTGATCGCGGAGGGGCTGACCAACCGGGAGATCGGGGTTCGGCTGAAGCTGGCGGAGAAGACGGTCAAGAACTACGTCTCGACGATCCTGTCCAAGCTGGAGGTGGCGCGACGGGCGGAGGCGGCGGCGTACCTGGCCCGGCACACGGCGACCCCGGGGGGCCAGGGCTGAGACGGTCGTTCGGCGGTCGGTTCCGGGGAGGTGGAGGGTGCCGTCGGTGGGGGTGAGCTGCGGGCGGGAGGGGACGTTGGCCACGGGCTCCGGGGCAGGGGGAGCGCCGTGTCCGGGGTCGCGCCCCGTCGGAACGCTCGGCGTCCCCCTGAGCGCCGGGCTGGCGCGCGCGGCGGATCGCCCGTCGGCGGAGGCGGAGCCGGACGCCCGTCCGGGGGATGCCGCCGAGGAGGGTCCCGTGGAATCGCCCGGGATCCGACTCGGTGGGGCGGCCGGTGACGGCCGAGGTCAGGGCCGCGCGCCGTCCTCCGCCGGCCCGGCCGTCGGGGCACCCGAGGCACCGCGCCACGGTCCCGGGTCTCGCCGCCGCGCTCACCACGGCTCGTAGGCCAGCTCCCTCCAGTCCACCGGCCGGCCGCCCAGCCCGAGGAGGTCCCGGGCGGACAGGAAGCCCACGAGGCGCGAGCCCTCGACCACGGGCAGGTGGCGAACGCCGAGCTCGAGCATGGTCGCCACCGCCTCCTCCAGGGGCCGGTCGGGGGCAATTGTCCGCGGCCCCGCGGTCATGGCCTCGCCCACCTGGGTGCGCGCCGGGTCGCGTCCCTCGGCCACCGCTCGGAGCAGGTCGCGCTCGCTGACGATGCCGACCAGGTGGTCGTCCTCCGTCACCGCCAGCGCCCCCACCCGGTGGGCGCGCATGCGCACGGCCGCGTCGGTCAGGGACGCCTCCCGGCCGATCGTGATCGCCCCCGGTGTCATCAGGGAGCGCGCCGTGCGTCCGGGCCGTCGAAGCCTTCTGACCCTCATGCCACCGCCTCCGGAGCGGGTGCGGGCGCCACCGGCACCCGCCCTCGCCGACGGCGCCCGGCGCCGCTTCGGCCCGAACCGGCGACCCGGAGCAGATCGGCCGGGGATGGCTCTCGGCCGCTCGAAGGCCGGTACACCGGGGCCGAGCGAGAACCGAGGCGCTCGGCGAGGGTCGGGCCCCATGCGCCGATGCGCTCCCCGGCCCGGGCGCGGAGGTGCCCCCGGGCCCGGCACCGCGGGAGGGAGCCACCCCACGGGCGGCCCTGGCCTGGCTCCCGTCCCGGGCTCGGCGCCAGGGTCACCTCCGGCTCGGCCGGACCGCACCAGGAGCGGGGTCGGGCCGGCACGACCGGGACCTGCCTCACGTCCGCAGGCTCGGCGGCGCGGGCCCCGCCCGCCAGGGGCGAACGGCCTGCCGGCGAACGGCCCTTCCGGTTGGGGACGACGAGCCGCGGAGTCGGCGCAGGATCTGGCGCAGCAGGTCCTCGACCGGCCTCGAGGTGTCCACCTCGATGGCCTCGGGCCAGGGGGCGAAGTCGGCGGCGAGGACGGCGGCGAGATCGGGGGTGACGTCCGAGGGGTCGCCGCCGGACGCCCGGCGGGCGACGATGCGGGCTGCGGCCAGCTTCGGAGGGGCCAGGCAACGGAGCTGGACCAACCGGCTGGAGGTCGCTCTCGCCAGCTCGGCGGCAGCCTGGCGCCAGGTGGGGTCGGACCACGAGGCGTCGAGGACCACCGACTCACCCGATTCCAGAGCAGCGCGGGCCCGCCGCAGCAGCTCGCGGTAGGTGGCGGCGGTGCGCTCCGGACGGTAGAGGCCCTGGCGGTAGGGGGCCGTGGCCGTGGCCAGGTGGGGCAGGTTGGCCGTCTCCTTGCGAACCTCGTCCGAGCGCAGCAGGACCCAGCCCCGAGTGTCGGCCAGGGCCCGGCCCAGGGTGGACTTGCCGGTGCCCGGCGTGCCCCCGACCAGCACCAGGTGCACCGCCGCCTGCTCCAGGTGGTCGAGGCAGATCCGGAGCAGCCGTCTCGCCTCCGGGGCCGCGCCGCCGTCCTGGCCGTGGCGCAGGCAGGCCACCTTGCTCCGGACCTGCGCCCGGTAGGCGAGGTAGTGGTCGGCCAGGGACCGCGGCCAGGGATGCCCCCAGAACTCCCGGTACCAGTCGAGGAAGCGGCTTCCGAGGTCCGGACGGCCCAGCCGTTCCAGGTCCATGGCCAGGAAGGCGGCATCCCAGACCACGTCACCTCGGCGCAGGCGGTCGTCGAACTCGATGCAGTCGAGGATGCGGGGGCCGTCGTCGAGCAGGAAGACGTCCTCGGCCAGGAGGTCGCCGTGGCCTTCCCGGATCTGCCCGGCCTCGATCCGGGCTCGGAACAGCCGCTCCCGACCGGCCAGATAGGTCCGGGCCAGGGTGCGGGCTCGCTCCAACCGGGCCGGGTTGAGAAGCGGACCCGCGAAGGGCTCCATCTCGGCGAAGTTCGCCTCCCAGCTGGCCAGGACCGCGTCCCGGGTGGCGGCGGCCGCCACCTCCTCGGGGGCGGGAGCGCCGGCGTGGAACCCGGCCAGCACCCTGGCCACCTGACGCAACCCCGGTCCCACCTCGGTGCCTTGCCGCACCAGCGTCGCCAGCCGGCGCTCCTCGGGCATGCGCCGCATGGCGACCAGGTGGTCGAGGGGCATGCCGGTGTCGTCGGTCACGGTCAGCACGCCCAGGTAGACGTCCGGCGCCAGCCGGCGGTTGAGTTCGACCTCCCTCCGGCAGGCGCGCTCCCGGGCCTCGCGCGAGGTGAGGTCGACGAACCCGAACCGGACCGGCTTCTTGAGCTTGTAGACGCGGTCCCGGACCAGGAACAGGTGGGAGACGTGGGTCTCGACGGCCCGAGTGGGGGCGTCCGGTGCCTGGCTCACCCCTCCAGCCTGGGGCGGAATGGCTCCGGGGCCAAGGGTCGATGGTCCCGGACCCCGGGAGCCCGGTGGCCGGCGCGGCCAGGTACCCGGGAGACCTGCCGGGGAGGAGAGGGGGGCCGCGCCGGCTAGGGATGGGGGACGCCGGCCGCGGGCGAG
>DASRBU010000486.1:0-4629 GCA_035653475.1 Candidatus Dormiibacterota bacterium
CGCCCGTCGCTTCATCGCCGGGTACACCACGGTGCCGGCCTACGCCCGTTTCCTGACCCGACAGGGCTTCGGCGAGGAGGTTCGGGCCGTGCAGGCGCGCTGGGACGCCGGCGATCGGGCCGGGGCGGCCGCCCAGGTATCGGTGGCGATGGTGGACGAGCTGATGCTGGTCGACCACCATCCTCGCCTCGAGGAGTGGATCGCCCGCTACGCGGCGAGCGGGCTGGGTTGCCTTGACCTGTGGTTCATGTCCATGGCGGCCGACCCGGAGCGCCGGCGCCGCGACATCGAGGAAGCGATGGAGCGGGTGGCGCTGGTGGCCGGCGCCGTCCGGGAGCCGGCGTCGTGATCGCCTCCCGGGCGCGTCGCCGGGCCCGGTGAACCCGCCGGATCGCCGGGGCGCAAAATGGTGGGCTGATGTCGCCTTCGACCGCACCTCCCCCCTCGCCCGATGACCTCCGGGACCTGTTCCTGGGCGCGTTCGAGGCCGCGGTCCCCGAGCTGGAGCGCGAGGACCGCATCCCGGCCCGGCTCCTGGAGCTGACCGCCGCCGTCGGCGTCCACCGGCTCACCGTGCCCACCGAGCACGGGGGCTTCGGCCTGAGCCTGGTGGAGTTCCTCCCCTACCTGGAGCTGGCTGCCATGGGCCCGGCCCCGGGTCGCATGATCTGCCACCTCAGCAATGGCATCTGGCGGCCACTGGCCGGCTACGGGAGTCCGGAGCAACGCCGGCTGATCCGGGAGCAGGCCGAGGGAAGGGCCACCATCGCCTTCGCGCTCACCGAGCGCAGCGGGGGCACGGGTCGGGACCTCCACTCCCGGGCCGTGCCCGCCTCCGGGGGCTGGCTGCTCACCGGCGAGAAGCACCTGATCACCTTCGGCGACCGGGCCGACTGGTTCCTGCTCGTGGCCGCGAGCGACGAGCGTCGGGCACGGGACTCCCTGACCGCCTTCCTGGTGCCGCGCGACACGCCCGGGTTCGAGATCGAGGCCGGGCAGCGGACCATGGGCCTCCACGGCACCGGCCACGCCTGGCTGCGCTACCGGGGGATGCGGGTCGAGGACCGGCACCGGCTGGGGGAGGTCGGCCAGGGGCTGGAGGTGGCCCTGAGCTTCCTCGACTACAGCCGCATCTCGCTCTCGGCCTGCATGGTGGGCCTGGCCCGGCGGGCGCTCCAGGAGGCGCTGGCCTACAGCCGCCGCCGGGTCACGTTCGGCCGCCCGATCGCGGACCGGGACGCGATCCGGGCCCACCTGGCCGACATGCACGTCGACGTCGAGGCCGGCCGGGGGCTGGTTCGGGCCGCCGCCGCCGCCTTCGACGCCGGCGAGGAGGTGACGGCGGCGGCGGCCACCGCCAAGCTCTTCTGCCTCAACATGGTGGGGCGGGTCACCGACCTGGCGCTCAGGGTCCACGGCGGCTTCGGCTACACCACCGACGCGCCCATCGAGCGCATCTATCGCGACGCCCGGGGCTTCTGGTTCGAGGAGGGCACGGCCGAGATCCAGCAGCTGGTGATCGCGCGCCATCTCCTCCGCGGGGCGGAGGCGGCCGGGCCCGACGGCGCCGCCCCCTGAGCCGGTGCGCTACGTCGAGGTCTCGCCCGGCCGGGTGGCCCTGTGCCAGGGAGCCTCCTCTCCCCTCCCGTCCGGCCATGCCCGGGTGCGGGTCGCGGCCTGCGGCCTGTGCGGGAGCGACCTCCACCTCGTCCGGGGGATGGTGCTGCCCCGGGGGGCGGCCTACCCGGTGCGCCCCGGCCACGAGGTGGCAGGGGTGGTGACGGAGCTGGCCCCGGACGTCGACCAGCCCCGTCCCGGCGAGCGGGTGGTCCTGCATCCCCTGGACGTCTGCGGCGAGTGCGGTCCCTGCCGGGGCGGCCACGAGGAGCGCTGCCGCCAGGGTCGGGTGCTGGGCCTCCAGGCCCCCGGCGGCATGGCCGACGAGGTGGTCTGGCCGGCCCGGCGCCTGGTGGTCGTGGGAGAGCTGCCCCTGGAGCGGGCGGCGGTGCTGGCGGACGCCGTCGCCACCGCCCACCACGCCCTGCGCCTGGCCGACCCTCCTCCCGGGGGGCGCCTGTGCGTGCTCGGGGCCGGCGGGGTGGGCGGCCACGTGGTCCAGCTGGCCCGGGCCCTGCGCCCGGACCTCGAGGTCTGGGCGGTGGTGCGCAGGCAGGCCAGCGCCCGACGTCTGGAGGCGATGGGGGCCAGGGTGCTGCTGGGCCTGGAGGAGGCGGCGGCCCGGCTCAAGGGCGAGGCCGGCCGCTTCCCGGCCGTGATCGATTTCAGCGGCGCCGTCGCCGCCCCGGCCGAGGGCCTGGCCCTGCTCGAGGTCGGCGGCCGCCTGGTGCTGGGCTCGATCGTGGACGAGCCGATCCGGCTCGGCACCACCGTCACCGGGCTGGTGACCAGGGAGCTGGAGGTGGTGGGCTGCTACGTCTCCACCCTGGAGGACCTGCGCAGCGTGGCCGACCTGGCCCGAGAGGGCCGGGTTGACCTGGCCGGGTCGGTCTCCTGGCGGCTGCCCCTGGAGCGGGCGGCGGAGGCGTTCGACCTGGTGGAGCGACGTCCGCCCGGCCTGGTCCGGGTGGTGCTCGAGCCCTGATCGTGGCCGGGGGGCGGCTGGCGGGCAAGGTGGCGCTGCTCACCGGGGCGGCCCGGGGGCAGGGGGCGGCGGCGGCCCGGCTCTTCGCCCGGGAGGGGGCATGCGTCCTCCTCGGCGACCTGCTCGACGAGGCTGGCCGGGAGGTGGCGGCGGGCATCGACGCCGAGCTGGCCGAGCACCGGGCCAGCTACCGGCGCCTGGACGTGACCCGGGACGAGGACTGGCGGGCGGCGGTGGCCGCGGCCGAGGCCGAGTTCGGGGGGCTGGACGTGCTGGTCAACAACGCCGGGGTGACCCGTGCCCGGGGGGTGGAGCGGACCCGCGAGGAGGACTGGGCGCGGGTCATCGCCGTCAACCAGACCGGGGCCTGGCTGGGCATGCGGGCCGCCATCCCTGCCCTGCGCCGCCGGGGCGGCGGGGCCATCGTCAACACCGCCTCCATCTACGGCTTGGTCGGCTCCGTCTCCTCCACCGCCTACCACGCCGCCAAGGGGGCGCTGCTGGCCATGACCCGGCAGGCGGCGGTGGAGTACGCCCCCGAGCGCATCCGGGTCAACGCCGTCCTGCCCGGCGTGATCGACACCCCCATGCTGGCCGACATCCGCGAGGACTGGCTGCGGGCCCTGGTCGCCCGCACCCCCCTGGGCCGGGTGGGGAGGCCGGAAGAGGTGGCCGCGGCCGTGCTCTTCCTCGCCTCCGACGAGGCCTCGTTCATCACCGGCGCCCTGCTGGCCGTGGACGGCGGCTACACCGCCGCCTGAGGGCTCGGCCCGAGGCGCCGGGCCCGGTCGGCGTGGGCGACCGCGTCATCCCGCTCCAAACCTGGCCGGCAGCAGCAGACGCTTCCAGGCCTCGGCCAGCCACCGCTCGAAGAAGTCCGGGCTCCAGCCCCGGTCTCGAACCAGCAGCAGGAACACCTCCGACGAGTTCATCAGCCACCGCACGTCCGCCGCCGTCTCGACCGCGACACCCTCGCGCCGGCCCCCGATCTCGGCCAGGTGGTCGGCCAGCAGCCGCATGTGCCCCACCTGGCGTCGGCTCAACTCGGCCGCCAGTGCTTCCAGCTCGGGCTCCGTGTGGGCCGCGTCGGCGAGCACGTCGAACAGCGGGGCCAGCCGCTCCTGGGTCTCGCGCATCGCTCGCGCGTAGATGTCGAAAAGGCGGCCCGGGTCCGTCTCCGCCATGACCTGCCGGGCGTCGTCGCGCTCCATTCCCGGAACCGGGCGATCGGTGCCGGAGAGGGCGGTCTCGACCAGACACGTTGCCGTGCCGGCGCGCGACCCCACCGGCGCCGCCGACCTCTGCCGGCGACGCCTCGGCCTGGGGGTCACCATGATCGGCTCGGTCCCCGCTCTGGGCGACTTCGCCTTCCTCGGCGATGATCCCGGCGCCGAACTCCCGCTGCTCGCCCTCCATACCACCCCGGGGGCAGGCACGTCGCCCTGGCGGTGGAGAGCCTGGACGCGCTCCGGAGCGTCTGCGCCAACGCGGCCGCGGCTGGCATCCCCGTGTCCATGGCCCTCATCCACCGGGTCAGCATCAGCGTCTCCTTCCAGGACCCCGACGGCAACATGGTCGAGGTCTTCTGGGCGACCGGTCGCCGGGAGACCGACCGACCCTATACCGACCCGATCACGCTCGACGACCTCCGGCTTCCCGAGGACGAGCTGATCGAGCGCGCCGGCTCATCCGGCTGACGGCTCGCGTCGTGAGGCGACGGGGTCGCCGGCGACCCCGCCACCCCCACCGCCCCTCCGCCGGCCTGGGCTGGCGCCGCCGCTCGAAGACGGAGGTCGTCGGACCCGACCCGGCGCCAGGCCTCGAGCGCCCGCCCCGGGAGCCGACGGGTGCGCGGGGAGCGGGCCGAGCGGATCAGGCCGAGGCCGCCACCTTCAGCAGCCACTCCAGGGCGCCCCGCCGGTAGGGCCGGTCGAGGACCAGGAGGCGGACGCGCAGGGTGCGGCCCTCCGCCTCGGCGTCCCACCACCGCCACTTCCGCAGGTGGGGGTGGAACCAGTAGGTCCAGG
>DASRBU010000487.1:0-4851 GCA_035653475.1 Candidatus Dormiibacterota bacterium
CCAGCCCGTACCCCTCCGGTGTGCACACCAGCTGGGAGGAGGCGCGGGCGCTGGCCGAGCGGCACCCGAGCACCCGTTTCCTCTTCAACCACGTGGCCGCCGGGCACCTCCCCGGCGCCGTCCGGGACCTGGAGGTGATCGAGGTGTGAGGCGCCCGCATCCGCCTCACCGCCGGCGCGAGGACGCCCCCGGCCCTCCCTGGGTGAGGAGGAGATTCGGTCGGATCCCGGATCGGGTTTTGACGGCCGGGAGGGGAAGGGCGAGAATGCGAGCGTCGGGTCCTGTCGTCCCCGAGACACCGGGCGTTCCACGAGGCGCAGGCTGCCATGAGGCGGAGGTGACGGGCTGTGGGCGAGGTGGAGCACGAACGCCGGGAGGGTTGGGAGCAGGCGGTCCGGGCCCTGGGCGCCGGGTTCCTGGCGCGCTGGGACCGGCACGACCCGGAGGCGCTCGAGCAGGCGGTGCGAACCCTGGCGCCGCCGACGACCGCGGGGTCCAAGCCGGAGGGCGTCCGGGTGGGCTGACCCCACGGGAGTCGTCGTGACCCGCCGGGCGGGCGCCGTCGCCCTGGCCTCGGTGGCCGGGGCGATCGGCCTCGGGGGCCTGCTCGTGGCTGGCTGGATGCTGTACCAGCGTCTGTGGGGCGACTCCCTCCCCGCCCTGGTCGTGATCGAGACCCTGTTCGGCGCGGCGGGCGTCTACGCCGGCTGGATCCTGGCCATGCTGGTCTTCTCCGCCGTTCGGGACGCCGACGGCGAGGCGCGCTGAGGACGCGCCCGCCCGTCGTCGTCCAGTACCCTCTTCACCGACATGCCTCAGGTAGAGATCCTGGGCCCCAAGGGGCCGTTGCAGCACGGGGGCGTCGACCTGCTGACCTGGGCCCGCAGCCAGATCCGGGTGGCGGGAGAGATCGTGGACAACCCCGGAGGAGGGTTGCTCTTCGCTTCCCAGACCATCGGCCAGGTCAGGGCGGCGCTGGCGGAGAGCGGCGAGCCCCGCTGGACCCCGCTCCTCGAGCTGCTCGAGCAGGCCGAGGACGCGGCCGTGCACCGCGACTTCCAGCGGGCGCGAGCGGCGCTGGCACAGGCCGGCGAGGTCCTGGAGGCGGCGACGGGCTAAGCGCGGCCCGGGCCGACCAGGTCCAGCACGGTCCGGAGCCAGGAGCGATCGCCGGCCGCCTCCCGGGCCAGCCAGTGCTCGACCCCCCAGAGCAGGACGGTGTCGAAGCCGGCCCGCCCCAGCTCGGCCACGGTCGTCGCCAGGTCGCCCGGGCGGCAGGTTCGCGGCCGCTCCGAGGTCCAGCCCCCCGGCTCCCATGGCTCCGCCTGCGCTTCCACGATCCAGGTCCGAACACCCGCCTCCAGGGCCACCTCCCGCCACCGGCGCGCGTCCGCGCTCCAGTCCCCGGCGGCGACGGTCACGACCGGAAGGCCCAGGCGGCGAGCCCCGATCCTCCGGTAGACGTCCAGCCCCAGCACGTCACCCGCCTCCAGCAGGGAGAGCGCCTCGGCCGCCGGCGGCGGCGCCGGCCGGTCCCCGCCGGGACGCCGCGAGACCGCGTCCAGACGACGGTTGAAGTGGGCGAACACGTTCACGGCCAGGGGCCGCGAATCGAGCGCCCGCACCGTCGCCAGCTCCCGGCGGAGGAACTCGGGACCGATCCACCAGCGCAGGGGCCCGGAGGGGTTGAGGGGCTCGTTCTCCACCTGCCAGAGCGCCACCCCGGGGTGCCCCCGGTAGCGTTCGACCGTGGTCCGGAGCACCCGCAAGGTGGTCGCGGCCAGCCCCGGGTTGGCGGCGGCCACGTCCACGCCGGCCGGGGCGTAGGTCTCCAGCCGATCGGGCAGGTGGAACTCCGGCCAGCCCGGGGCCTTCATGCCCACCGCCAGCAGCACCCGTTTCCCGCTCTCCTCGGCCAGGGCCAGCTGCCAGTCCAGCTCGCCGTACCCCGAGCCCAGCACCCGCAGGCCGGGGACGGAGAGGCGGAGCGGCTCCAGGGGCAGCTCGATCAAGCGCCGGAACGCGGACCGCCAGTCCAGGCCCCGGTCCGCGGCCCGGCGCGGCGAGAAGCTGGCCCCGATCCGCATCGCCCTTCCCGGCCCGCTACCGGGGTCCGCGGCGGCGAACCTCGCCCACCCGGACCAGCGCCTCCCGCAGCTCGCGAATCCAGTCCGCCTGGTGCTCGCCGACCAGACGCACGCACCAGGCCAGGGCGTCGCTCCGGCTCCGGGCCACCCCCGCCTCGACCAGGGTGTCGAGCACGCGCCGCTCCTGGAGGCGGAGCCGGGTCATGACCGGGACGGAGAGGGTGGTGAAGAGAATGCGCTCACCGTTCGCCTCCACCCCCCAGGAGAGGCGGCGCCGGAAGCGCCGTTCGGCCTCCTGGGCGAGCCGCACCCGGGCCTCCCGGGTGGCCTCCCGGAACTGCCGCACCCCGCCCGGGCGTATCCGCGGCTCCGACGATCGCTCTCCGTCGACCTCGGGGAGGCGACCCACCACCAGGATCTCCTCCTGATCCATCTCCACCACCGGCGGCCCGCTGAACCATCCCGAGGGCACGTGGCCGAGCACCCAGGCCGCGATGGCTTCTTCCTCTTCCGTCATGACCATTACATTGTTACAACTTGCTCCCGGGCACCGCGCGGCGGCGAGCCCTCCCGGCGCCCTGGGCCCGGTTCCGGGTTGACCGGACGACGGCTCTGGCCCATGATCGGCCTCCAGAGGACATGGCAGCGGGGGGCGGCTTTCGCTACGGGATCGAGCACGAGGTCGCCCTGATGCGGCGCGACGGCAGCTTCGCCGATTTCACCAACACCCGTTTCGAAGAGCTGCAGGCCATCATCGACGCCCTTCCCGTCCACGCCACGGACTATCCCGGTCTCCGTATCGGGGACCAGGGCATCAAGCACAAGCGCTGGTACGTGGAGGGGTACGAGCGCTTCGGCCCTCGGGGCGAGTTCCTGCGCTGCGACCCCAAGGGCATCGAGATCCGCACCCCCATCCGGGCCAGCGTCGCGGCCGCCGTGGCCCGGCTCCGGGCCGACCACGCAGCCCTCGCCCGCGAGGCGGCCCGGCACGGGTTCCGCCTCCTGGGCCTCGGGTTCAACCCCGTGCGGCACCCCTACCGGATCCACCCCGAGCTCAACCGCTGGGAGCGCCGCCACCGCCTGCTCACCCCCGAGGATCGCACCGATCACCTCCACATGACCACCTACGGCCCCGACCTCAACCTCTCCTGGACCGAGCTGAGCCCCCGCCAGACGATCGACGTGGCGGCCAAGCTGACCTTCTACAGCCCCTACCTGGTCCCCTTCTCGTTCGCCTCTCCCTTCTTCCGGGGGGCCCTCTGGGAGGGCCTCTCCGTCCGCACCTTCGTGCGCACCGGGCCCCGACCGGCCGCCCTGGTCTTCGTCGCCAGCCCGGCCGACCTGCTGACCACCGATCCCTCCCTCACCCAGCTGGCCAGGAGCGAGGCGGAGGTGGGACGGATCGAGTTCAAGGCCTTCGACGCCTCCGACGACTTCGCGCTCTACGGCGAGCTGCTCACCCTGCTCAAAGGATTGCTCCTGGACCGGCGGCTGCCCGGCCGCCGCCTGACCCCGGACGGGCAGCTGCACCGGATCTCGGCCCTCCGGGGGTTCCACGACCCGGAGATCCGGGAGGCGGCGGAGGTCGTGCTGGGTGCCGCGGAGGCGGCGCTCGAGGACCCCGACGACCGGCGGCGGCTGCGCCGTCTCCGCTCGCGGCTGCGGTCCCGCTCCTGCCCGGCCGAGGCGATGCGGCGCCGCTACCTGGCCGGCCAGGAGGTCGTCGGTCTGCGCCTGCCGACGGCCGGCCTCCGCCCGGGGGAGGACCGGGCCGGCCCGGATCGGCCGGACCTCGGGCCAACGGACAGGGGCCTTCCCCTGGGCGCGGCGGGCAAGCGGTCCATCGGGGGCGTGGGCTCCGTTGACCGTCCTTCCTCGAAGTGATCGTCACGGGGGAACGCTCGGGGACGGTCGTCGTGTGGGCTCTGGTCGCGGGTAGACGTGTTGCGAGCACGGCTCCGGTCGGCGAGGGCGCGCCCGGCCCTGCTCCCGGGATCCACAGGGTCAGCCCGCCGAGCGCGAAGCTCGACTCCAGAGGCTAGGCGAAGGTCTCGGGCGGGTGGGGCGGCCGCCGCCAGCGGATGTAGGGGTGCCCGGTCTCGGCGTGGTAACGGTCGGCCTGCTCCACTGCGGCCTCGTAGGCCGGCTCGAAGGCGGTCCGGTCCCGCCGCCCGATCGCGTCCAGGAGCGGCAGCAGCGCCTCCCGGTGGAAGGCCTCCAGCTGCGCCCGGTACCTGGGGCGGACCACCGCCAGGCCGCGGAGCTGGCTCTGGACGCGACGCACGAAGTACGCGGCCAGATCCCAGTTGCCCGCCTCGACCGCGTGCCAGGCGGAGCCGAACGAGCGCGCCACCGAGGCCATGACCTCGCCCGTGCCCGGGAGCAGGGAGGCGATCTCCTCCAGCCTCAGCTCGGCGTGGCGGGTGCGTACCCGGATCGAGCCGCCGTCGTCAGCCACGGGCGGCTCCCGGCCGTCGCTCCCCGCGGTCCCCAGGCGTGGCGGTGGTGGCTGGCTTCATCTCCGGCTCGGTCGTGGCGGCGGTGGCGGAGGATGCGGTGACGGTGACCCATGGTAGAGGATCTCGACGCCGCCCCGCCGCCGGGTCCGCTCGCCCATCATGGGAGACGATGAACGACTGGCTCGTCGTCCTCAGCGAGGACAACTGGGAGATCTGCGCCCGCGAGGGCCTGCTGGGGCTGGGGCGAAACGCCGAGCGTCGGCTCAACCGGATGGCGGAGGGCGACCGGGTGTGGGTCTACGTCA
>DASRBU010000488.1:0-3925 GCA_035653475.1 Candidatus Dormiibacterota bacterium
CCGGTGGACGAGGACCGGGCCATGACCGAGACCATGGGGCCGATCGTCGACCGGAGCAAGGAGCACCTGGGCACCAGCGACGTGGCCATCATCGCCGCCCGTCGGCGTCTCCTGCGCATGCTCCGCGAGCTGGAGCAGGGCGTCGAGCCGTACGCCGTCCGCCACCCGGAGAGCTTCAGGTGCCGGAGCCTGGAGGTGGTCTCACCGCGAAGCGAGCTCGCCGACGTGGTCGCCGAGCACGCCTCCCACCTGGCGGCAGAGGACCTGGCCACCTCATCGGCGGTGTGAAGCAAACGTGAGCGCCGATGCCCGGATCGCCGGCGGTGGGGCGAGGGCCGTGCCGTCCCCCACCTCGGTCCTGCCGCACGCCGACGTGGTGGTCGTCGGGGGCGGCTCGGCCGGATGGGTGGCGGCGGTCGCGGCGGCGCGGGCGGGAGCGTCGGTGTGGCTGGTCGAGCGCTACGGATTCCTGGGCGGGACCGCCGCCGGGGTCATGCTGGGCGGTATCGGCGGGCTCTTCAACCCCGCCAACGAGCAGGTGGTGTTCGGGATCGCGGACGAGGTGTTCGCGCGCCTGACCGAGCTCGGCGGCGCGCTCGGAGTCGTGCCACGGCCGCTGCAGACGTTGGGGGTGACGATCACTCCCTACGACAAGGAGCTGCTGAAGTACCTCGCCCAGACCATGGTCGAGGAGGCCGGTGCCCGTATCCTCCTTCACTCCTACCTGGTCGACGTGGTCCGCGAGCACGGGCTGGTCGAGGCCATCTCCGTGGTCAACAAGTCCGGCACCCAGGTGGTCCCCGGCAGCGTCTTCATCGATGCCACCGGCGACGCCGACCTGGTCGCCCTGGCGGGTGGGGAGTTCGTGAAAGGGGAAGGCGACGCGCCGCTGCTCCAGCCGACCACGCTGATGTTCAAGCTGGGCAACGTCGACACCGATGCCATCCTGGATCACGTCCGCAGGCATCCCGATGACTTCGCCGAGCGGTTGAGCCATGGCGGCATCACCCCCGAGCAGCTGACCATGCCGGTCGGCATCTCCGGCTTCACCAGCACCGTCAGGGAGGCGGTCGAGGCTGGTGAGTACGCACCCAACATGGACAGCATCACCGTTCACTTCACCCTCCGTCGGGGCGAGGTGATCATGAACATGCTTCACTCGCTGCGCGTCGATGCCACCGATGTCCTCGATCTGACCCGCGCCGAGCTGGAGGGGCGGCGTCAGGTCGTGGCCGCGCTCGGTGTCCTGAGGAAGCGGGTGCCCGGGTTCGCCCATGCCCATCTGATCGAAACCGGCGTCCAGGTGGGGGTCAGGGAGACGCGGCGGATCGTCGGCGAGTACGTCCTGACGCGGACCGACGTCCTGGAGGGCAGGCGTTTTCCCGACGACGTGGTCCGCGCCCAGGGCGGGATCAGCTACCACGATCCACGCGGTCGCTACCAGACGAAGATGACGAAACCCGGCCGTCCCTACGGCATCCCCTTCCGTGCCCTGCAACCCAGAGGGCTGACCAACGTGCTCGTGGCCGGACGGTGCTTGTCCGCGGACCGCTTCGCCTTCGCCGGCGTGCGCAGCGCCGGGATCGCCATGGCAACCGGCCAGGCGGCGGGCGTGGCCGCCGCCCTCGCCGCCCGCGACCGCATCCCGATCCGATCCATCGACATCGGCGAGCTGCAGGCGTGCCTGGCCACGCAGGGGGTACGGCTATGAGGCGATGAGAGGGCGGCGTGCGCGCGCGGACGAGCTGGGCGGGGGGAACGGACACGAAGGTCGACGGAGGTCAGAGACATGATGAGCGCAAGGCACTGGGCACGAGTGCTGACCACAGCCTGCTCCCTGGTCCTGCTCGTCGCCTGTGGTGGGGCGACGACCTCGGCGGGGCAGGCCGGAGCGGGCTCGAGCGCCGCCGCCCTGGGCGGGGCCGCCGCAGCCAAGCAGCTGACGAGCCTGTACCAACAGGCGCGCAACGCGGGCGAGACGCAGGTGATCGTCTACGCTCCCGACGCGCCCGCCTTGAAGGTCGTGTACGACGCCTTCAGCAAGCGCTTCCCCGAGATCAAGGTGCAGGCGCAGCTGTTGACCGGAAGCCAGCTGGTGACCAGGATCGACGAGGAGTTCGTATCGGGCAAGCACACGGCCGACCTGCTCGACGTCCCCGGGGACGAGATCTGGCGTTCGTACGCCCACGGTTATCTGGTGCCGTACGACCCGCCCACGGCGCAGGGGCTGCGGAACACGGGCTACCAGATGGTCGGCCCGGACCACGCCTGGACCACGCCCTACGCGAAGTTGAACGGCATCCTCTACAACACGGATCTGGTGAAGTCGTCGCAGGCGCCAAAGAGCTATGCGGCTCTCCTGCAACCGCAGTGGCGAGGCAAGGTGGTGATCACCGACCCCCGGCAGATCGGTGCCACCAGCGGTCTGCTGATCGAGCTCGTCCACTACGGGCTGGTTTCGGACGACTTCGTTCAGCGGTTCCGGGCCCAGAACCCCGTGGTCGTGCCGCACGTTCCCCAGGTCGCCCAGCTGGTCGGGGGAGGCGAGTACCCGCTGGCCATCCCCTACGGCGTTCAGTCCGTGATCCAGGACCGCCAGCAAGGGGCACCCGAGGGACTCGTCCTGTCGCTGAAGGAGGGGGCCGAGATCGCCCACTCTCCGGTCGGCCTGCTGAAGGGTGCGCCCCATCCTCATGCCGCCAGGCTGCTCGAGGCGTGGATGCTGACACCGGAAGGGCAGAGGGCGCTGGCGACGGCCGGCTTCTACGGCACGATGCCGGGTAGCCCGTCGCCGGCAGGGTTCCCCAGCCTGAGCAGCGTGAAGGTGATCCCGGAGCCGCAACCGGACGAGTACGACAACATCCTCAACGCCGAGATCACGAACGTGGCCCGGCTCTGGGGAGCGTGAGGACGAGGCCAGCGGCGGCCGGTGATGGGGTGACGCCCGCTCGACCGTGAACTCCGGGGGACCTCCGGAAGCGCGCTCGGGCAAGCGACGGGCCCTGGTCAGGTGTCACCGAAAGGTGGTCGGCGACCGCCCGGTCGCGGGATCCGGAGGCGGCCCCGACGACGGCGCCTTGGGGTGGCGCGCGGTGCCCCGGCGCCGCGATGACGGAGAGACGGCCGGTTCGCCCCGGCACAGGGGCGTGAGCCGCGGCCACGGGCACCCGGGTCGGACCGGGCCGTTCGCGTCGGCGAAGGCCACGGCCTGCACCCGGTCGCGCAGCCCGAGCCGGGCCAGCCCCCAGCGGCGCGGAGCTCGATCCCAGCGGCGTGGGGCCCGACCCCGGCCTCGCCCGGGTACGGCTCGGCGGCCAGCTCGCGGCCGCCGAGCCGGGGGCGACCGGGGTCAGGACCTCGCTCCCGCTCGGCGCCGCACGCCGCGAGTTCCGATCCAAGCCCTCGAACACGATGGGCCGGCAGTCGAGGCCCACGATGGACCTCCGGCCCGGGAGCGGCGCAACCCGGCGGCGACCCCGGGCGAGCCGGTGCCGCCGCTCCCGCCCCGGCCGGTCCTCCGTCGACCCGCTCGGCCGTCCCCGCACCTCGCTCCGGACCGAAGGGTTGCGAGAGCCTCTCGATCCGAGCCGTGGGACCGGGTACGATCCGCGATGATACGCAGCGTCGACCGCATACTGACCACGCACTGCGGGAGCTTGCCCCGCCCCGCCGACCTGCTGGACCTGATGAAGGCTCGGCTCTCCGACCAGCTCCACGACGTCGCCGCCTACGACGAGCGGGTGCGGACGGCGGTCCGGGAGGTCGTCCGCCAGCAGGTGGAGCACGGCCTCGACGTGGTGACCGACGGCGAGCAGGGCAAGCCTGGCTTCTTCACCTACGTGAACGAACGGTTGGAGGGTTTCGAGCCCGGGCAGGGCGGCTTCAACCGGTACGAGGCCGAGGTACGGGCCTTCCCCGAGTACTA
>DASRBU010000489.1:0-4007 GCA_035653475.1 Candidatus Dormiibacterota bacterium
CCCCTCGAGCATGAGGCGCAGGCGATCCAGGGGGGCGCCGGCGAAGCGCAGCCGGACCTGCTCCAGGGGAACGATCCCCTCCAGCGATTGCAGGGCCGAGAAGTGGCTGCCGGAGTGGAGGCCGACCGCGATCTCGACCCCAGCCAGGTCCTCGGGCCGTCGCACCGGGGAGTCGGACCGCACGTAGATGCCACCCGGGGCCACGCTGTAGGCCCGCCCCCACATCCGGCCCTGTCCGGTCGCGGAGGTGGCGTTGATCGCCCAGTGACAGGCGCCGCTCACCTCGCAGGCCCGGCCGGCCTGCATCGACTCGAAGGCGCCGTACACCACCTCGTCAGGTCCCCCGTCGGCTGCCGGCCGGGAGCCGAGGTCGCGGAACTCGGGGATGGCCACGAACTCGTAGTCGAGCCCCTCGTCGGCGAAGTACCCCTTCTCCTCCGCCACCCACTCCTGCAGGCGCTGGTGGGGAACGATCCGGAACTTGCCCATCTGTCCCTCCTTGCGGAATTTCGACCAACGATGTCCCGTAATGGGCGCCTCCACCGATGGTAGGCCGGTACGGCAGCGGGGACAAGCTGCGGGCGCCGATTCGGCCGATCGGTGATCCCGATGGTTGCGGCGGCTGGTAGGGTGTTCTCGGTTCCATCCATGGCCGAGCTGCGTCACTACCGCTACTTCGTCGAGATCGCCAGGCGGGGCACCTTCACCGCCGCGGCCGAGGCGCTCAACATGACGCAGTCGGCGCTCAGCGAGCAGATCCTGCAACTGGAGCGCGAGTGCGGGTCGTCGCTCTTCCTCCGCCGGCACACCGGCATCAGCCTCACCCCGGCCGGTGAGTACCTGCTGCGCCAGGCCGAGGCGCTGCTGGCTCGGGCGGCCGAGATCCGCGAGGGCCTGGAAGGCTTCCGACACGGATACCAGGAGCGGCTGCGGGTGGCCTCCGTCCTGGGCCCGCTGCAGTCCTGGATGCCGGCCGCCCTGGCGGAGTTCGTCCAGATGCAGCCGCAGGTCCAGCTCCAGGTCAACCACCATCACGGGGTGAACGAGATCCTGGTGGGCGTGGCCGGCGACCAGCTCGACCTGGGGGTGGTGAGCCTTCGTCCCTCGGCGCCCGCCCGCTCCCACCACCACGAGCTGACGCAGATCGTGCTCATGGACGAGGACCTGGTGGCGGTGGTCCCGGCCGGCAACTCCCTGACCCAGCTGGCCTCGGTCCGGCAGGAGGACCTGCGTCGTACCCACCTGATCACCTTCCCGGTCGGGTACAACATCCGTCGCGTGGTCGACGACTGGTTCCAGGAGGTCGGCTGCACGCCCCTGGTCGCCGTCGAGACCGGAGCGGTGGAGGTCATGCTGCGGCTGATCTCAGCCGGGGTGGGGGTGGGGATCATGCCCCGCTCGCTCGCCTGGCGCGGGGTGGCGGCGGGGCTGACCGCGCTCTGCCTCACCCCCGAGCGGCCGCCGCGGCGGGTGGTGGCCGCGGTCCTGCGGCCCGACGGCCGCAAGGCGGGGCTGGTGCGGACCCTGGTCGAGATCCTGGAGGCGCACGCCAGGGACGCGGGCCGCGCGGCCACCTTCTCCGGAGCCGGGGGAAGAGGGGAGATGGGACACGATGGCCGGTGAGGCGGCCCCGGCCATCGCCGTCCTCGGTCTGGGCGAGGCGGGCTCACGCCTCTGTCGCGACCTCTGCCGGGCCGGGGCGCGGGTGCGGGGCTGGGATCCGGCGCCCCGGGGTGACGTCTCGGGGCTGCCGGTGGCCGAGAGCCCCGTGGCGGCCGCGAGCGGCGCCGACCTGGTGCTCAGCGTCAACGCGGCCGAGGCGGCCCTGAACGCGGCCGCGTCCGTGCTCCCGGTCCTGCGGCCGGGCGCGGTCTTCGCCGATCTCAACACCGCCGCGCCCGAGCGCAAGCGCGAGGTGGGGCGGCTGGTCGATGGGGGCGGCGGCCGCTTCGCCGACGTGGCGCTGCTCGGCCCCGTGCCCCGGGCCGGCATCCGCACCCCCTGCCTCGCCTCCGGCCCCGGAGCCGCACGCTTTGCCGAGCTGATGGCGCCCTATGGGATGCCGGTCGAGGCCCTCGACGGCCCGGAGGGCCTGGCCTCGGCCAGGAAGCTGCTGCGGAGCGTCTTCATGAAGGGGATGGCGGCGGCGGTGATCGAGGCCCTGGAGGCGGCGGAGGCGCACGGCTGCCGGGAGTGGCTGGAGCGGGAGATCGGACGCGAGCTGGAGTCGGCGGACGCGGGCCTGGTGGAGCGGCTGGTGGAAGGGAGCCGGACCCACGCCCGGCGACGGGTGGAGGAGATGGAGGCGGCGGCCGAGATGGTGCGGCAAGCGGGGGTGACGCCGCTGGCGGCCGAGGCCGCCGCTCGCCGGCTGCGGGCGCTGCTGAGGGGCGGGCGCTGACCGGGCGGCTGGGAGGACGTGGCCCGGTGCCCGGTTTCCCGATCGGCGGGACACGCCGGAGCCCACCGTCGGGTTAGAGTAGCTGCCAGTGGAGATGGTCGAACGGATGCCGCTGGCGTCCGGTGCGTTGCGGATCGAGGGGCCGTCGCGGGACACCCTGGCCGACCGCGCCTACCGCTCGATCCGGATCGCCATCATCAACCGGGAGCTGGTCCCCGATCGCTACTACTCCGAGGCCTGGCTGGCCGGTTTGCTGGGCGTCTCCCGGACGCCCACCCACTACGCGCTGCTCCAGCTCGAGCTGGAGGGCATCGTCGAGATTGTGGCCCAGCGCGGGTTCCGCGTCCGTCAGATCCCGCCCTCGGAGTTCGAGGAGTTCTACGAGCTGCGCATCCTGCTGGAGACGAACGTCCTGCGCAAGCTGGCCCCGGTCGTGGACGAGGAGGTGCTGGCCAGGCTGCGCGACCTCCTCGAGCGGCAGCGCCGGGTGGTGGCGGACCCCATCACCTTCCAGGACCTGGACGAGGGCTTCCATCGGTTCATGGCCGAGTCCGCCGGACTGCACCGCACCGCCGCCATCATCCATTCCCTGCGCGGCATCCTCTGGTTGGGCACCTCCACCCGCCCGGCGGCGGAGCGGGAGGCGGTGGCCGAGGAGCACGCCGCCATCGTCGAGGGGCTGGAGGCACGGGACCCCGAGGCGGCGGTGGCGGCCCTGGTGCGGCACCTCCGGACCTCCCAGGAGCGCTTCCGGGTGATGATGGAGGAGTCTAGGGCGCCGGCCGTCTCCTGAGCCCGGCCCGCGACGCCGGCAGGGGCCCGGGGAGACGTGGCATGCTAGTCTACTAGCGGATGCCGACCGTACCCGTCCGGTTCGGATGGCCGGGGAGGTTCAGTGTCGGAGGGAGAGGTGGAGCAGCGCGGTTCGCGGGTCCCCCCCGTCCCAGGCGCGGGGTGAGCCGGTCGTGAGCACGGCCCTGGGAAGACCGGCGCAGCCCTACGGGCGGCCCGGGCGGACCGCGGGCGGCTCCCCCGAGCCCCATCTGGTCGTCTCCGGCCTCGGGCTCACCCTGCAGCGTGACGGACGCCCGGTGCCGGTGCTCGACGATCTGTCGCTGCACGTCGATCAGGGCGAGGTGCTGGGGGTGGTCGGTGAGAGCGGGAGCGGCAAGACCATGACCGCGCTCTCCATCCTCCGCCTCCTGCCCAGGGGGGCGCGCCTGAGCGGTTCGGTCCGGCTCGGCGGTCAGGAGCTGCTCGACCTGAGCGAGGCGGAGATGCGCCAGGTCCGGGGAGCGCAGGTGGGTATGGTCTTCCAGGAGCCGGTGGCGGCGTTGAACCCGGTCTTCACCGTGGGCGCGCAGCTGGCGGCGGCGATCCGGGCCCACCGGGAGCTGGCCCGATCCGAGGCCCGGGCACGGGCGATCGAGCTGCTGCGCACCGTGGGCCTGCCCGATCCGGAGCGACGCCTGCGCCAGTACCCGCACGAGCTCTCGGGCGGGATGTGCCAGCGGGTGATGATCGCCATGGCGATCGCCTCCGGGGCCCGCCTGCTGATCGCGGACGAGCCCACCACCGCCCTCGACGTCACCATCCAGGACGAGAT
>DASRBU010000490.1:0-4469 GCA_035653475.1 Candidatus Dormiibacterota bacterium
CCGGTGGACGAGGACCGGGCCATGACCGAGACCATGGGGCCGATCGTCGACCGGAGCAAGGAGCACCTGGGCACCAGCGACGTGGCCATCATCGCCGCCCGTCGGCGTCTCCTGCGCATGCTCCGCGAGCTGGAGCAGGGCATCGAGCCGTACGGTCCGCGTCACGGCCAGATCTACGCGGTCAGGAGCCTCGACCTCATCTCCTCGGAGGCCGAGTTCGAGATCCTGCTCGCCCAGTACGCGGACGAGCTTCGGATCACGGCGGAGCTGACGGCGCGATGAGCCCCAACCCGTTGCACCTGGTGAAGATCGAGGAGCTGGCCCCGGCCACGGTCGAGACCGTCATCGCCCAGATCGAGGTCTCGAGGACCGCCGACCACTTCGTCTACCGGGAGTCGGAGCTGGATGCGCTCTGGAGCCTGGCCGACATGGCGGTCAGGAGGTCGGAGCCGGGGGCCGTCGTCCTCCGCCAGCTGCTCTGGTCGGCACACGACCTGGTCGGAGAGGGGAGAGGCCACGAGGCGGTGGCGGAGCTGCGCAAGCTGATCGCCGAGCTCGAGCGTCAGGAGGCGGGACAGCCGACATGGGCACGCCCTGGAGCTTCCCGCTGAGCCCGCCGAGGCCACGGGACGGTGCGGAGGTGACACACCGGAGGTGTGGCGCGGCGATGGCGGCAGCCCCGACGCCGACCTCCCATCGGCCCGGACCACGGCCGGGTGAGGCCGGCCCGGGCACGTCCGCGAGACTCGTCGGCACCGGCCGGCGGGGACGACGCGGCGGTCCCCCTCCCGCGCCGCGAGCCGGAGCGGGCCGAGCCCGGGCCCCGAGTCGTCGCCGAGCGCGGGGAAGGCCGCGGCGAGAGGGCTGGAGACGACCCCCGTCTCCCCGCCGGGGACGGTGGGGCTCGACCTCGCCGTCCAGCTCGCCCGGATCGCGGGGTCCGTGCCGGCCGCGGTGACCTCCGGCGAGGTATCGGTGAGCCCGGACCCGGTCTCGCCCCGGATCGGCCATCCCGACCATCGGCGCCGCGCGCCCGGCCGGGCTGTCGGTGGTCGGCCCCCGACGACCCAGGGTGCGGCCGGGGCGGTGACCACGGTCGCCCGGCGCCGGTCGGCGGGCACGTCGGCGCCGTCCCGGCGGCCGACGGCCGGCCGCGGGCGCAAGGGCAGGTGAAGGCGTGGCCGGGACCGCCGGGCCGCCGGGGATGATCGGGCTCCGCCGGCGGGCGACCGGCCTCGACGTCGAGCTGGTGCTGTTGCTCGCCGTCGCCGTCTTCCTCTTCCTCCTCCCCATGCTGGCGGTGGTCTACGGCGCCTTCCGAAGCGGCCCCCCGGTGGCCCCGGGCTCGTTCACGTTGGACGGCGTGCTGCAGGCGGTGCGAGATCCCTCCAACCGGGCCACCCTGGTCGGATCGCTCGGGTTCGCACTCTCCCAGGCCGTGATCAGCACCGTGCTGGGCGTCGTGTTCGCCTTCACCGTGGCCCGCACCAACGCCCCCCTCCGCGGGCTCGTGACCCCGGTGATGGTGCTGATCCTGGCCACCCCCCCGCTGTTCTTCGGGCTGGGCTGGGCCATGCTGGGCGACCCGAGGGGAGGCGGCCTGAACCGCCTCGTCCAGCTGCTCACGCACGGCCAGTGGAGGCCGATCGACGTCATGTCGTGGCCAGGGCTGATCGGGGTGGCGGGGATGAAGGCGACCAGCTTCGCCTACCTGCTCCTCATCGGTCCCTTCCTGGCCGTGGATCGATCCCTGGAGGAGGCGGCACAGGTGGCCGGCGCCGGTCGCCTGCGCACCCTGCTGACGGTGGAGGTGAAGCTGCTCGCGCCGAGCATCATGGCGGTGGCGCTGCTCGGCTTCCTCATCGGCCTGCAGGAGTTCGAGATCCCGCTCATCCTCGGCCTGCCCGCCGGCATTCGGGTCTTCGCCACCCAGATCTACTTCCTCGCTCAGCAGGTCCAACCGCCACGATTCGGCGAGGCATCGGCGCTCTCGATCCTGGTCATCGCGATCGTCCTGCTGCTGGTCCAGGCTCGTTCGCGGCTGATCAGCGGCACCTCCTTCGTCACCGTCGGTGGCCGATCGTACCGTCGTGATCCCTGGGACCTGGGCGGCTGGCGCTGGCTGCTCACCGCCTGCATCCTCGTCTTCGGCCTGGTGGCGCTCGTGCTCCCACTGGCCCAGCTGGTGGTGGGGTCGCTGCAGTCGTTCCTGGGGCTGTACACGCACTACACGCTCGCCAACTACGAGTCGCTGCTGGGCGACGAATCGGTTCTGCGCGCGTTGACCGCGACCGCGCTGATCATGGTCGTGGGCGGCGGGCTGGCCACGGCCGGGGCGGTCCTCATCGGTCGCCGGGCCCGACGCGGCGGCTCCGCACTGGGGGCGCTGCTGGGCTGGATGGCCTGGTTGCCCTTCGCCGTCCCCGGCGTGGTGTTGGGTCTGGGCATCAGCTGGGCGTGGCTGAGCATCCCCCCCTTGCGCCCCGGCTTCGGGACCGTCTGGATCAACCTCCTGGGGCTCATGGTGCTGGGCATCCCGGTCGTGAGCCGGAGCGTGGAGAGCGCGCTGCTGCAGGTCTCGAGCGAGCTCGAGGAGGCCGCCCGCATCGCCGGGGCCACGGCCAGACAGGCCTTCGCGCGGGTGGTGATCCCGCTGATCCGGCCCTCCGCCCTGGCCGGCTGGGCCATCGCCGCGATCGTCATGTCCGGGAACCTGGCCGTGCCCATCCTCCTCTCCTCGCTCTCCAACCAGCCGGTGGCGGTGCTCATCTACGACATGTACCTGGGCGGTGAGGGAGGACGGGCGGCGGCCCTGCTCTGTCTCTTGCTCGCCATGCTCGCGGCGGGCATGGCGCTGGGCACGTCGGGCCTGGTGCTGGCACGGTGGGGAAGCGCGATGGTCGGGAGGGAGGCGACGGTGGACACGAGCATCTCCGATGACGGTCCGGTAGTGCGATCGGCACGGACCTCCAGGCGGGCCACGGCGGTCGAGCTGGAGGGGCTCAGCAAGCGATACGGGAACGTGAACGCCATCGTCGATCTCGACCTCAGGATCGAGCCTGGCGAGCTGGTCACGCTCCTCGGCCCAAGCGGTTGCGGCAAGACCACCACCTTGCGCTGCGTGGTCGGGCTGGAGGTCCCGGACACCGGTCGGGTGAGGATCGGCGAGGACGTGGTCTTCGACGCCCGCCGGGGGGTCTTCGTGCCCCCCGAACGACGCGAAACCGGCATGGTGTTCCAGTCCTTCGCCCTCTGGCCGCACCTGCGCGTGGGCGACAACATCGCGTATCCCATGCGAGTTCGTCGCTGGTCGCGTCGTCAGCGCGAGTCTCGCACTCGGGAGCTGCTGGCCCTGGTCGGTCTGCCGGGAACCGAGCGGCTGCGGGTGGAGCATCTCTCCGGCGGGCAGCAGCAGCGGGTGGCCGTGGCTCGGGCGCTGGCGGCCGAGCCGCGGCTGCTGGTCTTCGATGAGCCACTGTCCAACCTCGACGCCAGGTTGCGGGCGGCCATGCGCCGGGAGCTCCGCCGCATCCACGACGACGCGGGAGCCACCTCCCTCTACGTGACCCACGATCAGGTGGAGGCCATGGCGATGGCCGACCGGGTGGTTGTGATGAAGGACGGCCGCGTCCGACAGGTGGGCACGCCTCGCGAGGTGTTCTCTCGCCCTGCCGATGGCTACGTGGCCGACTTCGTCGGCTATGAGAACGTGATCGCGGGGCGGGTGTCGAGGCAGGCGGGGCGAGAGGTGGCGGTCGATCTGGACCATGGCCTTCGCCTGCTGGGACGGTGCTCGAACGACGCCGGTCTCAGCCCGGGAGCGGCCGCCGAGATCGCCTTTCGAGGCAGCTCGCTGCGCCTGACGCGAGCGCTCGACGAAGCTCCGAACCTCTTCCGGGGGCAGCTGGAGGAGGTGGTCTACCTGGGCGACCGCGTCGACCTCAGGATGAAGGTGGGCGCGGTGACCTTCACCGCCGTGGTTGGCGATCGGGAGTACGACCGGATCCGTGCCCTCAAAGGCACGGAGGTCGAGTTCCACATTCCCCCCGAGGAGGTGCTGGTGATGCACCGGTGGGACCCGGCCGGGGGTTCGACGTGAGGCGAGGCGGCCGGGATGCGTCGGACCAGGGCTTCCCCGGCTCTCCGTTCCCCGTGCCGGTGGGACCGAGAGCACATGGATCAGGAGGAGGGCGATGCTGAGCGAGCGGGACAACGAGCGGCTGACCCGGGTTGGGCCGGGCACCCCCATGGGCGAGCTGTTCCGGCGGTACTGGCTGCCCTGCCTGCTGAGCTCGGAGCTGCCGGCCCCCGACTGCCCGCCGCTCCGACTGCGACTCCTGGGCGAGGACCTGGTCGCCTTCCGGGACAGCGAGGGGAAGGTGGGCATCCTGGAGGCCTACTGCCCCCACCGCCGCGCCCTCCTGTTCTGGGGACGGAACGAGGAGCGCGGCCTGCGCTGCGTGTACCAC
>DASRBU010000491.1:0-3828 GCA_035653475.1 Candidatus Dormiibacterota bacterium
ACGGGCGGGGGACACGCCCCCGTGGCGGGTCAGAGATGGTCGACCGGCTTCTGCCAGCGGCTGGGGTCGATCCCGCCCCCGCTCATGGCCTCCACGCGACGCGGCGACTGCTGAGCGTACCGGGGCAGCACCTCGGCCGCCACCCGCTCCAGCATGCCGATCTGGTCGTCCCGCGGCTGATCCAGGATGAACTGGTTCATACCCGCCTCGATATAGGGACCGAGCACGTCGTGGAAGGCCTGCTCCGAAACCCAGGGATCGGCGTCGGTCTTGGGCACCCAGTAGTAGAGGGAGCGGTCCAGGGTCTCGGGGTCGCGCCCGATCTCGCGGCAGAAGTGGTCCAGCATCTGGTTGCGCTCACGCATCTCCTGCGGGCTCCCGAACGCGTTCCAGGTGTCGGCGTAGCGGGCGGCGAACCTGAGCATCCTCGGTCCGAAGGCTCCCAGCACCAGCGGCGGGCGGGGCCGCTGCACGCTGGCCGGTCGTGACCGGGCTTCGCGCAGCTGGTAGTAGCGCCCCTGGAAGGAGCTGGTGTCCTCACGGAGGATCAGGTCCACGACCTTGACCGCCTCCATGAAGCGCCCCACCAGCTCCCGCGGCTCCGGGAAGGGGAAGCCGAACATGGTGTGCTCGGGCTCGTACCAGCCGGCGCCCAGCCCCATCTCCAGGCGGCCGTTGGAGATGTGGTCGACGGTGACCGCCATCTTGCCGAGCAGAGCGGGGTTGCGAAAGGTGTTCGAGGTCACCAGCACGCCGATCCGAATCCGCTTCGTGCACGCGGCCAGGCCCGCGAGCAGGGTCCAGGCCTCGAAGTACGGCCCCTGGGGGCGGCTGGGCTGCACCAGGTGATCGCACAGCCAGGCGCTCTCGATGCCGAGGCGCTCGAAGAGCTGCCAGCGCTCGACCGTCTTCGCCCAGGTCATGTTCTGGTCCGTGCAGATGCCGAACTTGAACCGGCGGCCCATTCCAACCTCCCATGAGAGCGCGGTGACTGGCGGTTAGCGTAGGTCAGATGCCGGACAGGCCGGCGTCTCGTCCCGGACGCGCAGCCCGGGATCCCGGCCGAGGAGAGCGCGACCGCGCCGCCCCTCGAGGTGCCGCCGCTCGGCCACCACCACCCTGGCCTCCGCGGCCGCCAGCTCGTCGGCCACGGCGCACCCGGCCACCCCGGGCCCCGATCACCGGGACGTCGCCGGTGGTCACGCCTCCAGGACCTCCCCGGCCACGCGCTCGCCGGACTTGATAGCCCCCTCCATGCCGCCCGGGCCGACCCGGGGCTCGGTGTGCTCGCCGGCGAAGAAGACGCGGCCCGCCAGCGGAGCCGCGATCACGGGCAGGACGGTCTCCCGCTGGTCGCCGATCGGTGCCCGCACCACGGCTCGGGACCAGGGATCGCGCGTCCAGGACTTCACGTAGCCGAACACCCGCCGGACGGGACGGCCCACGACCGAGCTCATGGTCGCGTCGACCTGGTCCAGGATCTCCTCGTCGGAGAGGCCCGACGGCTCGACGTCGCCCGCCGCCAGCCCGCTGACCACGATCTCGTCGCCGCCCTGGTGCACCGACTGCTCCATGACGAAGCCGGGCATGCCGTCGGTGAAGCAGCCCGACCCGATCGCCTCCCGGATCAGGTCCCGCTCGGCGTACTGCACCACCAGCCGGGTCGCGTTGCCGTAGCGCAGCTGCAGCAGGGCCCTCACCTTCTCGGCGGGCAGGACCGGATCGAAACCCAGCTCCGAGAGCAGCGGGCCGGGAACCGTGACCACCACCCGGTCGGCGCGGAAGGTCTCCCGGTCGGTCTCCACCACGACCCCGTTCGAGCCCCAGCCGACCAGGCGCACCGGGCGGCCCAGCCGGACGTCCAGCTCCTCGGCCATGGCCCTGGGCAGGAGGTCGTTGCCGCCCTTGATCTTGCGGTAGCCCTCACCCCACGACAGCTCCGGGTTCAGCTCCTGGGCGTCGGCCAGGCGGAGCGGCGAGGCGGGCGTGGACTGGGCGATCGCCGTCAGCAGCAGCCGGGCCGGCTCCGAGACGCGGGCCCGCCGCAGCCACTGGGCCACGCTCTCGTAGTGACCGGGCGGGACGCGCCGAACCGCCTCCCGAAGCTCACCCACGATCTCGGCGGCCGCGTCCTCGGGCAGGCGGCGGCCGCCGAAGACGAGCGCCGGCAGCTCGCCCCCGAGGCTGAGCTCCTGGCTCAGCTCCAGGCCATACCGCTCGCAGAGCCGCACGATGTGGTCCTGGCCGGGGTAGATGATCTCGGCGCCCACGTCGGCGAACTGCCCGTCCTGGAGGCCCTCGCGCAAGGTGAAGACCCGGCCGCCCACCCGGTCCCGCGCCTCCAGCACCACCACCTCGTGCCCGGCCGCCTGGACCGCGAGCCCGGCGACCAGGCCCGAGAGCCCCGCCCCGACGACGACCAGCCTCATCCCTCACATGATGCGGCCGCCGTCGAGCACGAGCGCTCCCGACCCGACGTGACGGGATCGGGGCCGGGGACGGCCAGCCCGGGCGGCGAGGTCGTCGACCACGAGCGCGGCCGCAACCGCCGATACTTCCTTACCGAACCGATGCGCTCGGCGCGGGCAGAGATGAGGAGGTCGGCCGGGCCGGGTCGCCGGTGGACGGCGGCCGGCCGCCGGGGATGTCCGGCCATGGAGGTTTGGGAGCGGTGAAGACGGTGGTCATCGGGGCCGGGGTGGTCGGGGTGACGACCGCTTACTACCTGGCCAGGTCAGGCCACGAGGTCACGGTCGTGGAGAGAGAAGCCGAGGCGGCCACCCTGGCCAGCGCCGGCAACGCCGGCCTCATCGCCCCCGGCCACTCCTTCGCCTGGGCCTCTCCGAGCGCACCCTGGGAGCTGCTGCGCTCGCTGAGCGTCGAGGACACGGCGCTCCGCGTCAACCCCCTCAAGGCGCCGGGCATGGCCATCTGGGGCATCAAGTTCCTTCGCCAATGCACGGCTGAGCGCGCCACGAAGAACACCCTGGTCAAGCTGCGGCTGGCCCAGTACAGCCAGCGGCTGATGGACCAGTTGGCCGAGGAGGAGCACATCGACTACGACGCCCATCAGGGTGTCCTCTACCTCTACCGAGATCGCGAACGCTTCCAGGCCGGTCTCCGGAAGATGAAGCTGGTCCAGGACCACGGGCAGCGGCAGGAGGTCCTCGATCCCGACCGGATCGCCGAGGTCGAGCCGGCGCTGGCGCCGGTCAAGCACAAGCTGGCGGGCGCCATCTACGGGCTGACCGACTCCAGCGGGGACAGCGTCACGTTCACTCGTCGGCTGCAGGCGGTCTGCGAGCGGATGGGCGCGAGCTTCGTCTTCGGCCACGCGGTCGAGAGGCTGACCGCCGCCGGTGGCCGGGTGCGGAGCGTGGTCCTGGAGGGCGGGGATTCCATCTCCGGCGACGTGGTCGTGCTCGCCGCCGGGGTGCACAGCCCGAAGATCGCGCGCTCGGTCGGCGTCCGGCTCCCCATCGCCCCCGCCAAGGGCTACAGCGCAACCTTCCCGGTGAGGGCGGACGGCGACCGGGTGCCCCGGGTCGGCGCCATCGACGAGGAGCTCCTGGTCGCCTGGTGCCGGATGGGCGACCGGCTGCGCATGACCTCCAGCGCCGAGTTCACCGGCTACGAGACCACGTACCGGGAGCGGGACTTCCGGGTCATCCGCCGGCTGGCGAGCGACCTGCTGCCGGAGGCGGCCGACTACGACCGGGGCAGCTATCGCGCCTGCAACCGCCCCATGACGCCCGACGGACCGCCCATCCTCGGCCCCGCCCGCTACGAGAACCTCTTCGTCAACAGCGGCCACGGCCACATGGGCTT
>DASRBU010000492.1:0-15178 GCA_035653475.1 Candidatus Dormiibacterota bacterium
CCGCGCGCGCCATGCACGACGCGACGCTGCCGGCGGCGCCGGCCAAGCGGGCCCACTTCTGCTCCATGTGCGGCCCCAAGTACTGCAGCATGCGCATCACCCAGGACCTGCGGGCCACGATCGAGGCCGGCCTGGCCGAGCGCTCGGCCGAGTTCCGGCGTGGGGGCTCGACCATCTACCGGCCGCTGCCGGCACCCTAGCCCGGGGTCCGACCCCGTCCTCGCCCGCGTGGCGCCCCGGGCCGCGTCCCGGGACGCCACGCCGGGGCCCGGGTTGCGGCACCATTGCGAACGCAAGATGAGTACCCGGAGGTCATCGGCCGCCCGCTCCACCCGCCGCTTCGCCCACGTTCGCCTCCAGAACTGGCACAACTTCAGCCGGGTCGACCTCCCGCTCCAGGAGCGGAACTTCCTGGTCGGCCCCAACGCCTCCGGCAAGTCGAATTTCCTCGACGTCTTCCGCTTCCTGGGCGACCTGGTCGCGGTCAGCGGCGGTCTCGGCCACGCCGTGGCCAGGCGCGCAGGGGTCTCGGAGATCCGGTGTCTCGCCGCCAAAGCCAACCCCAGCATCACGGTCGAGGTCGAGATCGGCGGCGACGCCGAGGAGCCCTGGAGGTACCGGCTGGTCTTCGGGCAGGACCCGGTCCGCCACCTCCTCCAGGTGAAGGAGGAGGTGGTCCACCGGGGCGACCGGGAGGTGCTCCGCCGGCCCGACGAGGACGACCTGCGGGACCCGGAGCGGCTACGCCAGACCCACCTCGAGCAGGTCACCGCCAACCGGGAGTTCCGGCCCATCGCCGAGTTCTTCCGCTCGATCCGCTACTACCACATCGTCCCCCAGCTGGTCCGGGAGTCGGAGCGCTGGGAGTCGCCCGAGGTCGACCCCTACGGCGGCGACTTCATCGAGCGGGTGCTGGAGGTGCCCCTCCGGACTCGGATGGCGCGGCTGCGGCGCATCCAGAAGGCCCTGACCGTGGCCGTGCCCCAGCTCTCCGAGCTGGTGGCCGAGCGCGACAGTCGCGGCATCGCCCACCTGCGCGGCCGCTACCAGCACTGGCGACCGCACGGCAAGTGGCAGACCGAGTCGCAGTTCAGCGACGGGACCCTCCGTCTCCTGGGCCTGCTCTGGTCGCTCCTGGACGAGGCCGGGCCGCTGCTCCTGGAGGAGCCGGAGCTCTCCCTGCATCCCGCGGTGGTGCGTCACATCCCGCAGCTGATGGCCCGGCTCCAGGAGGCCAATCCCCGGCAGCTGCTGGTCAGCACCCACAGTGCCGACCTCCTCCAGGACGAGGACATCGCGCCCGAGGAGGTGCTGCTCTTCACCCCCTCGGAGCGCGGGACCGAGGTCCAGTCGGGGGCCTCCATCGAGCGGGTGCGACAGCTCCTCGAGGCCGGGGTCCCCATGCCCGAGGTGGTGCTGGCGGAGACCCAACCGGAGAACGCGATCCAGCTCCCCAGCTTCGCGGGATGAGCGTGGTCGACCTGCTCGTGGAGGGGGCGGTCGAGGAGGCCATCCTCCGGAGGCTGGTGCCGGAGGCCGGCATGCGGCCGGGTCGGGTGTGGGGGAACAAGGGCCGTCAGTACCTCATCAAGCAGTTGCCCGCCTTCAATCGCGCCGCCCGCCACCGGCCCATCCTCGCCCTCATGGATTTCGAGGGGACCAAGGGGTGTGTCGGAGACTTCATCCAGCGGCTGCTGCCCGATCGCGACCCGCGTCGATGCCTGCGCCTGGCGGTGCGGGCGAGCGAGGCCTGGCTGATGGCCGACACGAGGGGCCTGGCGGGATACTTTCGGATCTCTGCCGATGTCGTTCCTCGGGACACGGATTCACTGGTCCAGCCCAAACTGTCCATGGTTGAGCTCGCTCGACGCAGCCGAAATCCCGGTCTCCGGCGCGCTCTGGTGCCGTGGCCGGACAGCGGCGCCCGCGTCGGGCCGGCGTACACCAGCGTCCTCATCGACTTCGTCCGCAATCGATGGGACCCGGAAGCCGCCGCCGAGGTCTCGCCCAGCCTGCGGCGCGCCCTCGCCGCCATCCGAGGCCTGGGGAACTCCGGATCGGGATAGGATGACAGCGGCCGTCCTTCCAGGACGGTCCGTCGCCGTCGACCTGCGCCACGGCCTACCATCCAGCCATGGCACGCGTCAGGGCGAACGGCCTCGAGTTCGAGTACGACACCTTCGGCGACCCGGCCGCGGCGCCCCTCCTGCTGATCATGGGCCTGGGTGCCCAGATGATCGCCTGGGACGAGGAGTTCTGTGAGCTCCTGGCCGGGCGGGGCTTCCACGTCATCCGCTTCGACAACCGCGACAGCGGGCTCTCCAGCGCGCTCGACCACCTGCCCGCCCCCGACCCGCTGGCGGTGATGGCCGGCGAGGTCCGGCCGCCCTACACCCTGGAGGACATGGCCGCCGACGCGGCCGGCCTGCTGGAGGCGCTCGGCGTCCCCTCCGCGCACGTGGTCGGCGCCTCCATGGGTGGGTTCATCGCCCAGATCATGGCCATCGAGCACCCCGAGCGGGTCCTCAGCCTGACCTCGATCATGTCCGGGCCGGGAGGGATGCGGGACAACGTCCATGGCACCCCGGAGGCCACGGCCGTCCTGACCGAGCGGCCGCCGGCCGACCGAGAGGGCATGATCGAGCACGGGGTCCGGATCAGCCGGATCCTCTGGGGCGTCCACTTCGACGAGGAGGACGCCCGCCGCCGTCGGGCGCGCGCGGTGGACCGGGCCGTGCGCGTCGAGGGGACGCAACGTCAGCTGGCGGCGATCGCCGCCGCTCCCTCCCGGCTCGAGGCCCTCGGCCGGGTGCGGGTCCCGGCCCTGGTCGTCCACGGTGAGGCCGACCCGCTGCTGCCGCCGGAGAACGGCCGGCGGACGGCCGCCGCCATCCCCGGGGCCCGCCTGCTGCTCCTCCCCACCATGGGCCACGACCTGCCCCGCGTCTACTGGACCCAGATCGTGGACGCGATCGCGGAGACGGCGGCCCGGGCGGATGCCCGCATCCCACCTCGGGCCGGGGGGCCGACGGCCTCGGGCTCGTAGACTCGCTCTGGGCGGCGCTCGCCGCACCGAGGAGCGAATGGTCGGGTTCTACCAGAGCGCGGTCGAGGGAAGCGGCCGGGCGCCGTTGCTGTGGCTGCTGGTCGGGCTCTTGCTCGGTTTCGCCATCACCCGCCTGGTGACGCGCCGGATCCGGGCCGGCTCGACCGGGCTCAAGAACTGGGAGATCGGCGGCGTCCACGTCCACCACCAGGTGTTCGGCATCCTCCTGGTGCTGATCAGCGGCGTGCTCGAGTTCGCCTACCGCCCTCCCTCACCCTGGGCCGAGGCGCTGGGCGGAGGCTTCGGGATCGGCATGGGCATGACCCTCGACGAGTTCGCCCTCTGGCTCCACCTGGACGACGTCTACTGGTCGCCGGAGGGGCGGCGCTCCATCGACGCCGTCTTCCTGGCCATCGCCGTCGTCGGGCTCCTTCTGCTGGGCTTCAGCCCGCTGGACGTCTCCGGGGTGGCCGGGGCGGCCCTCGCCGTCGCCGTAGCCGGCTTCGCGGTGGACGTGCTGCTGAGCCTGGTGGTGGTGCTCAAGGGCAAGCCCATCCTCGGCGTCCTGAGCCTGATGGTTCCGATCCTGGCCCTGGTGGGGGCGATCCGGCTGGCCAAGCCGACCTCGCCCTGGGCCCGCTGGCGCTACCCCCTGGGGTCGCCCAAGCTGGCCCGGGCCCAGGAGCGCTTCGGGGCACGGTATCGGCGACGCTGGGATCGCATCCGCGATCTGGTGGGAGGGGCGCCGTCGGGCCGGCGCTGAGGCGCCGGGGCCGGCCTCAGCCTCCCCAGTCGGGCAGCAGACGGAGCTGCTCGACCCGGCGCGCGGCGGGGGCGTAGCAGTCGGCGAAGTAGTCGAGCAGCATGCGCCGGGCAGAGAAGCGGGTGACGGTGTGGCGGATCGAGGCCCGCATCATGGCCAGCCAGCGGGTCGGCAGCCCGCTCTGGTCGCGCTCGTAGAAGCCGGGCACCACCTCCCGCTCCAGCAGGCGGTAGAGCGCCTCCGCCTCCGCGTCGTCGTCGGCCTCAGGACGGTCGATGGTCGCCCCCGAGGGGATCGCCCAGCCGGCGTCGGGGCGATAGCCCTCGTCCCACCAGCCGTCGAGCACGCTCAGGTTGAGGCCCCCGTTGGCGCCGGCCTTCATCCCCGAGGTCCCGCTCGCCTCCAGGAAGCGGCGAGGGTTGTTGAGCCAGACGTCGCTGCCCTGCACCAGCACCTGGGCCATGGCCAGGTCGTAGTCCGCCAGGAAGGCGACCCGGGGCTGCTCGCGGGCGAGCCGGACGACGTCGCGGAGGATGGCCTTGCCGGCCTCGTCGGCCGGGTGTGCCTTGCCGGCGAACACCAGCTGGATCGGGCAGCGGGGATCGTGCAGCAGCCGTAGGAGCCGTCCCCGGTCCCGGAGCAGCAGGTTGGCGCGCTTGTAGGCGGCGAAGCGACGGCTGAAGCCGATGGTCAGGACCTCGGGGTCGAGGGTCACCCCGGCCCGCCGCCGGACGAACTCGATCAGCCGGCGCTTCAGCCGGAGGTGGCGGTCCCACAGCTCCTCCCCGGGGATGCCGTCGACGCCCTCCCAGCGCGGGTCGTCGGGGGGGAGATCCCACCAGTCGCGGTCCACGAACCGCTCCAGGAGATCCGCGACCTCCGGCGCCACCCAGGTGGGCATGTGGACGCCGTTGGTCACGGAGTGGATCGGGACCTGCGCCTCCGGCAGCCCGGGCCAGGCGTCCTTCCAGAGATGACGGGAGACGGCACCGTGGAGCCGGCTCACGCCCACGGCGTGGTCGGCCATGCGCAGGCCCACGTAGGTCGTGCAGAGCGGTTCGCGGGGATCGCCGGGCTGCCGGCGTCCGAGGTCCATGAAGCGCTCGAAGCCGAGGCCGACCTCCCGCAGGTAGGGACCGAGCAGCTCGTAGACCAACCCTGGCTCGAAGTAGTCGCTGCCGGCCGCGACCGGGGTGTGGGTGGTGAAGACGAAACCGGCCCGGGCGATCAGGCGGGCCTCTTCGAGGGTCATCTGACGGCGCTCGCGCAGCTCTCGCATGCGCTCGATGGCGAGCAGGAAGCCGTGGCCCTCGTTCATGTGGAAGACGGTGGCCTCGATGCCCATGGCCCGCAGCGCCCGCATGCCGCCGATCCCGAGCACGATCTCCTGGCGCAGCCGCCGGGCGGGCTCGGGGACGTAGAGGCGGTCGGTGACCGACCGCAGCTCGGGCGGGTTGGCCTCCAGGTCGGTGTCCAGCAGGAAGAGGGGGACCCTACCCACCTGGGCGCGCCAGACCCCGACCCGTAGCTGGTCGGTGCCCAGCGGGCAGCCGATCTCGAGCGGTCCCGATGGACCCTTCACCCGGCGGATGGGCAGCTCCTCGAACGCGATCTCGGGGTAGACCTCGTACTGACCGCCCTGGTCGTCGATGCGCTGGTGGCCAAAGCCCTGGCGGTAGAGCAGCCCGACCCCGACCAGGGGCAGACCCAGGTCGCTGGCCGCCTTGAGGTGGTCGCCGGCCAGCACCCCGAGCCCGCCCGAGTAGATCGGGAGCGCGTCGGCGAGGCCGAACTCCAGGGAGAAGTAGCCGACCAGCAGCGGAGCGCGGGCGTCCAGGGGTTGGGTGACGCGGGCCCGGTACTCGGAGCGGGCAGCCCGGGCTCGCTCCAGCGCCTCGGCCACCTCGGGGCGGGCCAGCACCCGCTCCACCCCCTCGGCGCCCAGCCGCAGCAGGAGCAGGAGCGGGTTGTGGCCCGTCTCCTCCCACGCCTGCGGATCGAGGGCGGCGAACCCGCGCTGGATGGCGGGCTCCCAGGTCCAGGTGAGGTCCAGGGCGAGGTCCCGGAGGTCGTCGAGGAGGGCGGCCGACACGAGGGGGAATGTTAGGGCCGGAGCCGGGGGCGGGGCAGCCTCGGACGCCAACCGGCCCGGGCGACGGTCCGGTGACGGCGGAGACCGGCGATCGCCACCGTGGTGACCATCCTGGACTAAACTGATAGACTCTATCAAAAGATAGTTTCTATTAAAAGAAGGAGACGCCCATGATGAGGAATCGTCGGTGGTGGGCGCTCGGAGGGATCCAGCTAGCCGTCCTGGCGGTCGGCCTCGACATCACCGTGCTCAGCGTGGCCCTGCCCACGCTGGCCAGGGCGCTGCACGCCTCGGAGAGCGACCTGCAGTGGTTCTCGTCCGGCTACACGCTGGTGCTGGCGGGGGCGGTGTTGCCGGCGGGGCTGCTCGGCGACCGCTACGGCCGCAAGAAGGTGATGTTGCTGGCCCTGGCGCTGTTCGGGGTGGGCTCGGCGGCCTGCGCGGCGGCGCCCTCGGCGGCGGCCTTCCTGGCGGCCAGGATGGTGCTCGGGCTCGCCGGCGCCGGGGTCATCGTGATGGCCGTCTCCGCCCTGACCGTGCTCTTCACCGAGGAGGAGCGGCCGCGGGCGGTGGCGATCTGGGCAGCGGCCAACGTGCTGGCCATGCCCATCGGCCCCGTCCTGGGCGGATGGCTGCTGAGCCACGCCTGGTGGGGCTGGGTCTTCCTGATCAACGTCCCCGCCGCCCTCCTGGGCCTGGTGATGGGGATGGCGCTGGTGCCGGAGTCGCGCGCCCCGGAGCGGCCCGGGCTGGACCCGTTGGGGGTGGTGAGCTCGAGCGCGGGCCTGGCGGGGGTGACCTATGGGCTGATCGAGGCGGGTCGGAACGGCTGGGGCGATGCCCTCTCCCTGGGCGCCATGGGGGTGGGGATGGTGGCCCTGGTGGGGTTCTTCCTCTGGGAGCGCCGGCTCTCCGGGCTCTCGGGCGGATGGCCGCTGGTCGACCTGGCCCTGTTCCGTTCCGCCTCGTTCACCTGGGGGGTGATCCTGGTGACGGTCGGGACGCTGCTCCTGACCGGCATGCTGTTCACGGTGCCGCAGTACTTCCAGGCGGTGCTGGGGGCCGACGCCATGGGCTCCGGCCTGAGGTTGCTGCCGGCGATCGGCGGCTTCCTGATCGGCGCCGTCCCGGCGGAGCGGCTGGTGCGCCGGGCGGGGGCGAAGGTCACGGCGGCGTCCGGCTTCGCCCTGCTCGCCGCCGCCCTGGCGACGGGGGCCACCACCCGCGTCGGCTCCGGTGAGGGGTTCGTCGCCGCCTGGATGGCGGGAGCCGGGGCGGGCCTGGGGCTGGTGTTCACCACCGCCGCCTCGACCGCCTTGACGGAGCTGTCGGCCGAGCGAAGCGGGATGGGCTCGGCGCTGCTCCAGGCCTTGAAGAACGTGGGCGCGCCGCTGGGCTCGGCGCTGCTGGGGAGCGTGCTGGCCTCCGCCTACCGAGCCGATCTGCCCTCGGCCGGGCTGCCGGCCGGCGCGCTCGGAGCAGCGGGGGAGAGCGTCTTCGCCGGCCTCGCGCTGGCGCACCGGCTGGGCTCGGCCGGGCTGGCGACATCGGTGCGGCTGGCCTTCGTGCAGGGGATGGACGCGGCGCTCCTGGTCTCGGCCGCGGTCGCGGGGGCGGGGATGCTGCTTGCCCTGGCCTTCCTCCCCGGCCGGCCGGCGCGCGGGCGGTTGCCGGAGAATAGGGGCGAGGAGAGCCCGTGTCCAACCACGACCGACCGGCGTTAGGGCTGCGCGAGCGGAAGAAGGCCAGGACGCGATCCGAGATCCAGCGCCAGGCGCTGCGGCTCTTCCGGGAGCAGGGCTACGAGGCCACCACCGTGGGCCAGATCGCCGCCGCCGCCGAGGTCTCGGAGAGCACCTTCTTCCGCTACTTCCCGACCAAGGAGGCGGTCGTGCTCCGCGACGACCTCGACGAGGCCCTGGTCGCGGCCTTCGAGGCCCAGCCGGCGCACCTCGGCCCGCTCCAGGCCATGCGGGCCGCGCTCCGGGCCGTGTTCGACCGCCTGTCCGAGGAGGAACGGCGGGAGGCGCGGGAACGCGCCGCCCTCGTCCTCTCCGTGCCCGAGCTGCGCGCGGCCGGGATCGGCGAGCTGGTCGAGACCTTCCAGCGGGTGTCCGAGCTGATGGCCAGACGGGCGGGGCGCCCCGCCCACGACCTGGCCGTCCGGACCCTGGCCGGCGCCCTCCTGGGGGCGATGCTGGCGGTGGTGATGGAGATCGTCGACCATCCCGAGGCCGACTACGTCGAGCGATTGGACGCCGCCATGGCCTACCTGGAGGCCGGCCTGCCCCTCTGAGGGGTGGCCCGGGGTCCGGGCCGTGATCCTTCCGGTGATCTGGTCGGCTCCGGCGGCGTTCGCTAAACTTTCCTCCACGACGAGCGGGAGTAGCTCACCGGGCAGAGCGCGACCTTCCCAAGGTTGAGGTAGCGGGTTCGAGTCCCGTCTCCCGCTCCAGAAGGGACCTCCGAGCCCGGGTGCGCCGAATAGAGGTTCGAACGGCGCCCGGTACCCGATCTCCGCCAGCTCGCCGCTTCGGAGCGCCAGGTGCTCGAAGACGGTCTGGCTGAACCGGCGATGCGCCCGATCGTCTGCCCCGCGGTGGGGGGCAGCTCGTGGGGAGCCGGGGGGCCATCGAAGACCTCCCGAGGACCGCCGACTTCAGGCGAGAGAACGTCCCCGTCGACTGCGACGGCTCTGGTCTGACCTGTTCAACGATTTGTTCACGCGTTCGTCACCCCGCTCGTGCGCGCGCGGCCGGCGGCGATAACCTGCCTTGAATGCGGGCTCAGGGCACGCCGGCAGAGCCGGCGGAGAAGAACGCCGATCCTGCGACGGGCGGTGACGCGGTTCGGCGACTGCTCCCCCGGGGCCGCCGCGACGGCCCTCCCGCGGCCACCGGGCCGCCGTTGGTCGCGGTCGCCGGGATGTTCGACGACGAGATCCGGGCCGAGCAGTCCGCGGCAGCGCTGCAGGTCTGGGCCCGGGCCAACCGCAAGCTCGGCGTGGGTCCGGTTGCCGTCGTGGCCAGGAAGCGGTCGGGCGCCACCAGCTACCGCCCGCAGTCCCTGACCACGCCGCGCCGGGGCGCTCTCAGGGGCTTGCTCACGGGCCTGGTGCTGTTCGCGCTCCCCGCCGCAGGCGCGGCCGGGCTGGCCATGTGGGCTCTGGGGAGCGTCGTCTTCGGACTGTTCGGCCTCATCGGCGTGGTGCCGAGCGGCCAGGTGGGGTCACTCACCCTGACCGCGACCGTCGTCGGCGCCGCCCTGGCGGCCCTCCTGTCGGGGGCGGTGGGGGCGCTGATCGGCTGCCTGGTGGGGCTGCTGTGGGGCCTGGTCGACGTCAACCTCCACGGCCTCGGGCGAACGGAGGTCTCCCGCACCCTGGCGCTGCTGCCACCGGGGTCGGCCGCCACCATCGTCCAGACCGCGTCCCCCAGCGCGCCGCTCGTGACCGAGGAGCTGGCGCGCCTGGGGGGTGTCGAGGTGGCGGAGAGCGCGACTCCGGGCGTCGAGACGCCGGCGACCACGACCGAGAGGACGACCTAACGTGGCGACGTCGCCGTCGCCGCCCGCCAGGCCGTCCCAGCGGCTGTGGAGGCGCCGCTGGTTCGGGCCGGTGGCCGCGGCCGTCGCCGTGGCGGTGGTGGCGGCGACGGTGCTCGCGATCCTCCTCTCGGTCCCCAGGACCGAGGCGCCGACCCGCCCGGCCCCGGCTCCGGCGACGACGCCCCAGCCGGCGCCCCGGGCCAGCCCCGCTCCCTCGAACGAGAGCGAGCGGCAGCAGCACCAGATGTACCGTGTCTACGTCTCGACGGTCGTGCAGCAGGGTACGGGGCTGGTGGCGGCGCTCGGGGGACTGCAGGCGTGCCGGATCGACCGCGCGACCTGCGTCGAGCGCGTGAACAGCGCCCGGCAGCAGGTGGCCGGGTTCCAGAGCGAGCTCGCGTCCACGCCAGCACCCGCCTGCCTCAGCCGCGCCGACGACCTGCTGCGCGACGGGCTGCAGTTCCAGGACCGTGGGCTCGGCCTGGCCGGCGACGCGATCCCGGCCAGGGACCGGGTGCGGATGGCGCAGGGGCTGCTGCTGGTGGTCGCCGGTCTCTGGCGCGAGACCCAGGCGGTCGTGGCCGGGCGCCAGGCCAGCTGCTGACGCCGCCCTCGCTCCCCGCCCTTGACCTCCGACGAGTGGGGGAAGGTGGGCGACCGGCCCGGCCGGGTCACCTGCAAACCACCGGCCCGCCGCTCTACGCCGTGGCCGCCTCCGCCCCGGCCGCCACCAGGTCGTCGGGGTGAACCCAGGTGTCGGCCAGCGCCGTACCGCCCGCCCGCACGATCGCGTCGCGGAGCGGGATCGCCCACCGGTGCTCGATCAGGGCGATGGCCGCCGTGCTGCCGTTCGGGATCGCCTCGGCGATGTCCCACACCTGCTCTTGGTCGAAGGCCACACCTTCCCGCATGGCGGCCGCGCCCGCCGCGGCGCCGAGCTCCGCCCCGCGCTCGCCGGCGGCGCCCAGTCCGATCAGGGCGCCCGCGACGGCGCCGAACCGCTGCGCGTCCTCGGGCGGCAGATCGCTCTCCTGGAGGGAGTGGACGTTACCGTTCTCGTCCTTCCCGACGACCAGCAGGTCGATCAGGCGGACGATGCCGCGCTCCCGTAGCCGCCGCAGCTCCGGGAGGATCTCGCCCCGGAACCGGCTGCCCTCGAAGCTCAGCACCAGGATCTGGACCGGGCCCAACGCCATCGCTCATCGCCTCCTGTTCACTCGCCGCGCAGGATCCGCCGCTTCTCGGCGTCGAACTCCTGCTGGGTCAGCGCACCGGCGTCGAGCAGCTCCTTCAGCTTCGACAGGGCTTCGACGCGCTGGGCCGCGGCATCGGCCGGCGGCGTCGCGGCCGGCGGCGGAACCGGGGCCTCCGCTTGCTGCTGCATCGCTGCCAGCTGTGCGTCCTGCTCCGCCTCGTGCTGTGCCTGGTCGGTCCGCCGCTTGCCCGCCTGGTAGGCCGTGTACCCCACGCCGCCGACCATGGCGGCGCGGAGCAGCGGCCGTCGTCTGACGATCATCGCTAAGCCTCCTGGTGATCCGGACCGGTCATACCGTGGCCGAAGCGCCGTGCAGGGGCTCCTGCAGCCGCTGCTCGGCCTCCTTCGAGAGCGCGGACCTGCTCCAGGAACCGCTTGTCGATGCCCGACCTCTCGATCCTGCCCATCAGCGCCCCCAGCCCGGCGCCGACCGCCGTGCCGAGGACGGGGACGAAGAAGAGGATGCCGAGCGGCAGACCCCGGAGCCCGCCCCAGGTGGTGCCGGCACCGACCGGGCGGTGGGTCGTGACGAGGTGGTACGTGCCCTCCTGATCGCGCTGGATCGCGGCCACGGCGTCCGGCTGGACGACGAGCTCCTTCGCGAGGCGCTCCGTCTCCTGCTTCGCCGGTACGGCCGTGCCCTCGTCCGGGTACCCGATTGCGATCAGGTCCGCCATGGCCCGCGCCTCCTGTGTTCCATCGACGATTGGCGATTCGGAGGGCGAGGCTTGCCTCGCCCTCCCGCCTCACCTGCCCACAGGAGATCGAGTGGGAGACCCTGCCGGCATCCTCCATTTGGGATGAAAACCGACCTCCTCGGCCCAGCCCATGTCCAACCATTCGTCAGCTTCCGTTCGCGCGGTCGAGGCCAGGCGGGAGCGGGCTGGCTACAGTGGAGCCAATGGCGACGCGGCTCTCGCGAGCGGCGGGGGAGGTGCCCTACCAGGTCCACGGGGAGTGGGACCGGCCGCCGCTCGTGGGAACCGTCGAGGCCCGGCTGCGCCCGCGTCCCGCCCTGCGCGGCAGCGTCGTCCGCTCCGAGCTGATCGCGCGGCTTCGGGCGTCCACGGAGGCCCGGGTGGTACTCCTCAGCGCGGCGGCCGGAAGCGGTAAGACCACCCTGCTGGCGCAGTGGGCCGGGTCCGATGACCGCCCGTTCGCGTGGGTGTCGCTCGATCCCGCGGACGACGATCCGACCACGCTCGCCTCGGACGTCGGCCGCGCCCTCGACGTCCTGACGCTCCCCCGGCCGTGGAGGCGGCTGGCGGCGCCGGCTCGTCCCTTCGTCCTGGTCCTCGACGACGTCCACGTGCTGCGCGCGCCCGCCTGCCTGGCCGCGCTCTCCTCCATCGTCGACCACCTTCCCGGAGGCTCCCAGCTGGTCCTGGCGGGGCGCCGCGACCCGCAGTTGCCGCTCGCCAGGTGGGCCGCGGCCGGCGACCTGCTGCGACTCGGAACGCGTGAGCTCGCCCTGACGCGGGCCGAGGCGGACGAGCTGCTGCGGGCGGCAGGGGTCCAACTGGAGCGGCGGGAGCTCGACCTCCTGCTGCGCCGGACGGAGGGCTGGGCGACCGGCCTGCACCTGGCCGCGCTCGTGATCGGTCAGCAGCCGGACGTGGCCCCGGCCGAGTTCGCCGGTCACGACCAGCTGGTGGCCGACTACCTGCGCGAGCAGGTCCTCCGGGACCTGCCCGCGGAGACGACTCGGTTCCTGGCCCGGACGGCGGTGCTGCACCGGTTCTGTGCGCCGATGTGCGACGCGGTGCTCGGCCGGCGAGGCTCGAACCGGATCCTGCGCGAGCTGGAGCGGTCGAACCTGTTCCTCGTCCCGCTCGACCGCCGCCGCGAGTGGTACCGGTACCACCGCCTCTTCGCCGACGCCCTGCGCTGGGAGCTGCGCCTCCAGAACCCGACGCTGGAGGCCGAGGTGCACCGGAGCGCCAGCGCCTGGCACGAGGCTCGGGGTGAGCCCGGGGAGGCGATCGGGCACGCCCGGGCCGCCGGCAACGGAGCCCGAGCGGCCGGGCTGGTCTGGGCCAACCTCCTGCCGCACCTGGGCCGCGACCGTCTGGACGCGGTGAGACGATGGGTCGGGGAGTTCGGCCAGGCCCAGGTGGCGGCTCACCCGCCGCTCGCCATGGCCGCTGCCTGGTGCGCGCTGGAGAGCGGCGATGTGGTGGCCGCCCGGCGGTGGGCCGCCATCGCGGAGCAGGGCGACGAGCATGCTCCCCTTCCCGGTGGTCCGTCCTCGATCCGGGCGGCGGCCGCGATCCTTCGCGCCGCGATGGCCCAGGACGGCGTGGCGCGCATGGCGGAGGACGCCGCGCGTGGCCTCACGTCCGGCCAGCCGGCGAGCTCCTGGGACGCGATCTGCCGGCTCTACCAGGGCGTCGCCTGGCGCCTGAGCGGGGAGGCGGAACGCGCCCGGCGATGCCTCGCCGAGGCAGAGGAGCTGGCCCGCGTCCCTCTCCTAGCCGCGGTGGCCGTCCAGAGCCTGGCCCAGCTGGCGCTGCTCGCCCTGGAGGCGGGCGACCGGCAGCGGGCGGCGGCGCTGGCCGGAAGCGCGGCGAGGCTGGGGCACCAGAGCCGGCTGCAGGGCGCGCCGGCCACGGCGCCGGTCCACGCGGCCGCCGCGTTGCTGCTGGCGCACGAGGGGCGTACGCAGGAGTCGCGCCGGGAGGCCCGCTGCTCGGCCCGGCTCCTGGAGGCGGCCGCCTACGTGCCGCCCTGGCTCGCGATCGACGCCAGGCTCGCCCTGGCCCGCGGCTGCGTGTTGGTCGGCGACGCCGGGGCCGCGTTGGCCCTGCTGCGAGAGGCACGTCGTACCCTGGTGCGGATGCCCGACGCGGGCCTGCTCAGGGAGCGGCTCGACCAGACCTGGCGGGCAGCCGAAGGGCTGCGCCTCGCCGGAGTGGTCGGCCCGGTGCCCCTGTCGACCGCCGAGCTGCGCATCCTGCGCTTCCTGCCGACGCACCTCTCGTACCGGGAGATCGGCGAGCGGCTGCACGTCTCCAGGTGCACGGTGAAGAGCCAGGCGCTGTCCGTCTACCGCAAGCTCGACGTCGCGTCGAGGAGCCAGGCGGTCGAGCGCGCCCGCGCGGTGGGCCTGATCTCGGAGCCCTAGGGGCGGCCAAAGGCGGCCGATTCGGTACCTCCGCCGGCGGAGGTACCGCCGGCCGGCACGGAGCGGTACCGCCACCGGCACTCGAACGTCTCGTCTCCTCGCTCACGGCGCGCGAGCTCCGGTGTGGGCGTCGGACGGGGGCCGAGGGACCAGCCTGGCCGACGCCACGTACGCGACCACGACCGCCACGATCACGAGCGGCATGATGGCCAGCCCGTCGGAGAGCAGCAGCAGCGTGGCCAGGAGGACCGAGGTCATGGGCAGCCTCAGCATCACGGCACCCATCGCCCCGATGCCCATGCCAGCGGCCGGCACCATGGGGAGACCGTGCAGGTGCGACAGCGCGATGCCGCCCGCCGCGCCCAGGAACATCGAGGGGAAGACCGGCCCTCCTCGGAAGCCGCTCATCGACGCGCCGTAGGCCAGGCCCTTGCAGGCAACGAGCAGCGCGAGCGCCCACACCGCGTAGCGGGCGCCGCCGGCGAGGAGCGGGCCGAGGGCCGTCTGGCCCGAGAACAGGACCTGGGACGAGTTCGCGCCGGTGGCCGCCGCGAAGGCAACCGCCAACGCGCCGACGGCGAGCCCGACCACGGGCGTGATGGTGATCGGGCGCCGCTCGACGTGGGGGCGGAGGAAGAGGGCCAGCCATCGGATCGCGGACCCGAGCCCGGCCGCCGCCAGGCCGATCCCGATCGCCCACCCGAACTGGGCCAGGTCGGGCTGCCCGACCCGGGGGAGGTCGGGGATCGAGAGCGAGACCGCTCCGAGACCCGTCCAGGCGCTCAGGCCGACGAAGATCAGCGACCCGACGCCGGCCGCCAGCAGGCCCGGGACCAACACGATCCCCAGAGTCGGCCCGGCGACCCCGGCCATCTCCATCAGGAGGAAGGCTCCCAGGATGGGCGACCCCAGCAGCGTGCTGATGGCGGCGAAGCTACCGGCCACGCCCGCCATCGCCTCGGCCCGCGCGTTCGTCCCCGACCGCCGGCCGCGCTGCGCGAGACGGACCGCGCACCCTGCCAGGCCCCCGCCGAGCGCGATGAGCGGCGCCTCGGGCCCCAGGACGGCGCCCAGGCTGAGGGTCGCCAGCGCGGCCAGGACGATGCCGGGCAGCTCGACCGGTGAGGGCGCTCCGCCGGTCTCGAGCCCGTCCGCCGGAGAGTGGCCGCCCCGACCGGGCAGGTACCGGATGGTCAGCCCGACGACGACGCCGGCCACGGCCAGCAGCGGAAGCGGCCACCACAGCGGTTCGCCGGGGAAGCCCAGCGCCTTCGGAAGGTCGACGAAGAGCCACCGCTGCAGGAAGGCCACGAGCTGCAGGAAGCCGAGCGCCACCGCCGAGATCGGGACCC